>JAFDCW010001008.1 GCA_019312705.1 Deltaproteobacteria bacterium | reverse complement strand
TCGGCCTGCCGAATGCCGACAAGCCCGATTCCCAGG
Organism: Deltaproteobacteria bacterium; assembly: GCA_019312705.1. Next base: position 3,107 of record JAFDCW010001008.1, on the reverse strand, counting down.
AACTCTGCTTCATCCCCGATGGAGACGTGCGCGCCTTTGTGGAACGGGAGGCGGGGCGGACCCATGCCGGGCGCATCCTCTCCGAGGACGGGACCGAGCTCGGGCGCCACGACGGCATCGAGGGGTTCACCGTGGGGCAGCGCAAGGGGCTCGGCCTCGGCGGTGGGCCGCCCCGGTACGTGCTCAAGATCGTGCCCGAGTCCTCGGATGTGGTGGTTGGGGACGCCCGAGGGCTGCGCTCCACGGAGCTCGTGGCCGTCGATGCCGCCTGGCCCGGCGGCCGGCTCGCGGCCCCCTTCGAGGCTCAGGTTCGCATACGCTACCGCCACGACCCGGCGCCGGCCGAAGTCACGCCGACGGCGGCCGGTTTCCGGGTGCGCTTCGAGGAAGCTCAGCGAGCAATTACCCCCGGCCAGGCGACGGTAGTATACCAAGGGGACGAGGTCATTGCTGGTGGGTTCATCTCGAAGAGCGCTGAGCAGTAGAGCGCATGCGTTGGCGCTCGCGGTCGGCTGGTCCGTCGCCGCGATGCTGTGCTTCGCAGCCGGTTGCTCCGTAGGGACCGGTGATGGTCACGCATCCGGCGTCATCAACGTGCCCCAGTGCGACCTCATCAACCACGCCTACAGCCTCGACCCGACCTTCTGGGCCGGAGAATTCGTCGTCGACGACCAACTCGAGCTGCGCATGCAGCGGAGCGGCGCCATCGAGAGCGCGAGCGACGGGATTCGGCTCTTGGTTCAGGACCCGAGCCTGATCAAGCAAGAGCTCCTCGGGGTGCCCATCGACATATCGGGCCTCGCGCCGATGGTCTCGATGAGCCTCTACCTAAATGACACCTGCCCGGTGGAGTTCACCCGGATCCCCGTCAACTACGAGTCGGTCAGCGGATCCGTGACCTTCCAGGCCATCTACGCGCCGGATGTCGATGAAAACGACCTTCGCATCACCGCCTCCTGGACGGGGGTCCGCTTCGAGGCGGACGCTCGGTCCGGGGAGCACAATGCCGACCTCGACGGCGCCCTCGACTTCGTCTTCAACCGTGGCCGGCCGGCGCAACGCTACCCGTAAAGAGGTCGGCTTCGTCCGTGACCTCGTCCGGGACGGTGCCGGCGTGGTCGCCACCGAGGGCGGCGTCGTCTTCGTGGCCGGCGCTCTGCCCGGGGAGAGAGTGCGGTTCTCCGTCGCGGGCAAGCGGCGCGGCGTGCAACTCGGGCGCCTGCTCGAGGTCCTCGAGCCTTCCCCCGACCGCGTGGACCCACCATGCTCTCTGGCCCCTCGATGCGGCGGGTGCCCGCTCATGATCCTCCGCCCGGAGGCTCAACGGGAGCACAAGGCCCAGGTCGCCTCCCGAGCGACGGGCACGACGACCGAGATAGCTCGGGTGGGAGGAGAAGGCTCGGACCTCGGGTATCGGCAGAGGGCGCGCCTGGCCTTCGCCGTCGATGCGCAACCTGGCCCAACGCCGACCCCGGAGGCCAAGCGAAAAACGGGACGAGGCCCGAAGCCGCGGCGAAAATCGGGTTCGAGACCAGGGCGCCGGGCCCTCGGATATCGCGAGAGCCAGAGCCGCAAAGTGATCGATATCGAGGCCTGCCCGGTCCTCGTCGCAGAACTGGATGCGGCCCTCGGGCACATGCGTTCGGCCCTCTTGCCTCGCCTGGCCGGACGCGGAGAGATCCAATTCGCGATGGGCGCCGGGGCACCGGTCGTCTGGATACGCGCCGAGGCACCGCAGTCCGCAGAGGTCTACGACGGTATCGCCGGACTGGTCGGGGAGGGGGCCCTCGCCGGGGCCGTACTCAGCGTCGATGGGGCAACCCCGGCGCGGTGGGGCGACCCCCGGGAGCACAACGAACGCCTCGCCGGTGAGCCGGTCATCGGCGCACCCTTCGGCTTCTCCCAGGCCAACGGCGACGTCAACCGGGCCCTCGTCGCCCAGGTCGTCGAATGGGCCGACCCCAGAGGAATGCGGGTCGTCGAACTCTACTCGGGCCATGGCAATCTGCCAGGAAAACATCAAGTCCCGGGGGCTCGAGGCTCGTGTGCTCGCCATGGACGCCGCGGAAGGGGCTGGGCGACACCGGGGCCCGGCCGACGTGGTCGTCCTCGACCCGCCGCGGACCGGCGCCCGGGACGCCATCGCAGCCATCGTCGGGCTCTCGCCGGCACGGATCATCTATGTCTCCTGTGATCCCCCGACCCTCAGCCGAGACCTCGGCATGCTCCGGGAGGAGGGCTACCAGGTCATCGGAAGCACCGCCTTCGACATGTTCCCCCACACAGCCCACCTCGAGGTCGTGGTGCACCTCACTCGTGACTTAGGCGCGAAAAAGCGTTAGATCACGGCTAAATGAAGTGCCCCTATTGCGCAGTCCTGGACAATAAGGTCATCGACTCCCGGCTTTCTCAGGGAGGTCAGGTCACCCGACGTCGTCGTGAGTGCGATGGCTGCCAGCGTCGATACACGACCTACGAACGGGTCGAACAGGCCATGCCCCTGGTACTCAAACGGGACGGTCAGCGTCAGCCGTGGGACCGCATGAAGGTGCTCCGGGGGCTGCGCCGGGCGGTGATCAAGCGCCCGGTCGACGCCGAGGCCATCGACCGCCTCGTCGACACCCTCGAGCGCAACCTGATGGACTCCGGCGAAAAAGAGGTCACCGCTTCAGACATCGGAGAGCAGGTCCTCGCCGGCCTCCGCAGCCTCGACCAGGTTGCCTACGTTCGTTTCGCGAGTGTGTACCGCGAGTTTGCCGACCTCGACCAGTTCGTCCAGGAGCTCACCCGTCTGCGACACGATGCCGCCGAGGAGCCAAAGGGCGACGAATGAGCCGGCGTCCCCAGGGTGACCTGGACTCGCGCTTCATGGGGCTCGCTCTCCGCGAAGCGGCGCGGGGGCGGCCGAGCCCGAATCCCCATGTCGGGGCCGTGGTTGTCAAAGGCGGCAAGGTGATTGCCCGCGGCTATCATCGCCGTGCGGGGGAGGCCCACGCCGAGGCCCTGGCCCTCAGTCGGGCGGGGCGCAAAGCTCGAGGGGCGACGCTCTACGTGACCCTCGAACCGTGCAACCACCACGGGCGAACCGGGCCGTGCACCGAAGCGAT
>JAFDCW010001007.1 GCA_019312705.1 Deltaproteobacteria bacterium | reverse complement strand
GGTCTCGCTGCGGACCTTGTCGAGCATCTCGCGCTCGAGGCGCTGCCCTTCGCCTCGGAGCTTGTCGCGCTCTTCGCCTGCCTCGAGGCGGACCTTGCGCATCTCCTCGTCGAAGGTGACGCCCTTGTCGAGGGCCTCCTGCTCCATGGCCTTGGCTTCTTTGCGGGCACCGTCGATGGCCTCTTCGCGCGCATCGAAGAGCGTCATCATCGGCTTGAAGACGAGTTCCCGGAGGATGAAGAAGGCGATGAAGAAGATCGCCAACTGGACGAAGATCGTCCCGTCGAGGTCGAGGATGGAGCCGCCCGAGAGCAGGGCCGAGGTGAGGAACGTCATGGGGGCTTTCTGCGCCCCGACTCACGCGGGGCAGCCTCGGAGCCGGGGCTCTTGGCGAGGCCTTTTAACCCCGCTCCGGAACCCGTCGTCCAGCGCGCGCGTATTTAGCAGCGGGTTTCACTCCCGTCAAGGGATGGAGAGTGCCGCATTTGGCTAACAAAATCGCGCGGTTCAGCCGCGACCGATGAGGCCCCGGAGCGCTGTCACGACGCGCCGGGCGTTGCGCACGTTTTCGTCGGTCATGATGCCCGAAGGGAAGGGCAAATCCGGCGCGATGAGCAGCCGGAACAGGACCAGGGTCTTGCCGTTTTCGAGGGGGGTGACCTCGAAGCGCGCGATGAAGGAATCGAGGTTGCCGGAGGTCATGGTGCCCTCGACAACTTGCGTATCGCCGACGTTCGCTCGTTTGCGCAGGCGCATGTTGGCCCAGAGGGTGATCGTGTCGTGGAAGGCGCTGACCTGCATGTAGACGAGGGCGCTGGTTCCACGTGCGGACAACACCCGAGACTGGGTGAAGTGCGGCATGAAATCCTTGTAATTACCGTAGTCGAGGACCACCGCGAGCACGTCGTCGATGGGGGCGTCGATGACCGCCGTCGCTTGGCCGTAGCCCACGCTTTGATCCGAATCGACAGATCGGGCCGCCACGCGGTCTCCGATGCGCTGGGCGGTCGTGTCAGCCGCCTCTTGAGCCGTCGCTGAGGTGGCGAAAGCACCGAGAAGCATCGTAGCCAGTACCAGGGTTCGCATCGGTTTCAGTTCCTCTCCACTAGGCTTGGGTCAAACGTGATCCCCATCCGCTGTATTCAAACCCCGGGCCAGGATCTGAAAACCGGAAATCATTAGTTTTTTTCGTGGTTCATGGCCACTGACGTTGCCATCTACCGTGAACCAGGTGCCACAACAGGGGCATCGATGTCACAAAAGTGGATTCCGAGCCCCTGGCCTGGAAGAGTACCCTCACAGCAATGCAGCGACTTGGCTTGGCAATGGGTGCCCTGGTTTTGGGCTTGTTTGGAACTTCAACGGCGTCCGCCCAGTGGGCCACGACGGTCCTCGAATTTGAGGGGCCCGGTGGACGCCAGGCCCGCGGCGCCGTCATCCAAGCCATCGACGAGCAGGTGGACCTCCAGGACCTCAGCAGGCTGGAGGCCGCGGCGGCCGAGACCGGGGCCGACCTCGGCACCGATGAGGGCATCGCCCAGGCGGCCCGGGCCGCCCAAGTCAGCATGGTGGTCGGCGGTCAGGTGACCGGCAGCGGGCGCCAGGCGAGGGTCCAGGTCCGGTTCGTCGACGCCACCGGCTCGGAGCTCACGTCAGCCGTTGACGCGGGTGTGCCGCGCAATCGCCGGGACCGCCGGCGCTTCGGCGAGCAGCTTCGGACCGCCGTCGGTGAAGCTCTCGCCGCCCTCGAGCGGAACGCCCAGGCGGAGCGTGTGGCCGAAGAACAACGAGAGGTTGCCGAGTTCAACGCCCTGGCCGAAGGTTCCGAGGGTGAAGAGTACGAGCCCTATGACGGCGGCGGCGACGACGATTCCGCCGAGACGAAGTTCCCCTTGGTCCGCGCCCTGGTCGGCCTCGACGGCCGCGCCCGCAATTTGGACGTCAACCTCGCGAACGGCTTCAGTCGGACCTACGAGGGGTTCTTCCCGCAGTTGTCCTTTGTCCTCGAGGCCCGGCCCCTGGCCTTCCTCGGCGGGCCCTACGCCGGCATCTTCCTCTCCCTCGATGGCGCCGTTGGCCTCGGGCTCTCGACCGAGGTGGAGCGCGTGGGCGGTTCGATCGTCCCGGTCGATACGTCGGCCTTTCG
>JAFDCW010000243.1 GCA_019312705.1 Deltaproteobacteria bacterium | reverse complement strand
GGATATCCCCGTCGTGATGTTGACGGCGCGCGGCGAAGAAGTGGACCGGGTGATGGGCTTCGAAGTCGGCGCCGACGACTACATCGTCAAGCCTTTCAGCCCACGGGAGTTTGTGCTCCGGGTCAGCGCGGTGCTCCGGCGTGCGTCACCGCCGGCCTCGTCGCCGGCCCCGCCCATGGCCGCCCAGGCCGACGACGACGCGAGCATCACCATCGGCGCGATGACCATCGATGTGCCCCGTCACGAGGTCCGCATCGACGGGGCGACCGTTCCCCTCACCGCCCTCGAGTTCAAGCTCCTCCTCGACCTCGCCAGTCGCAAGGGCCGGGTGCAGTCGCGGGACTCCCTGCTCGACAGGGTCTGGGGCTACACCCCCGGCATCGAAACCCGAACCGTCGATACTCACGTCAAGCGCCTGCGGGAAAAGCTCCGGGGCGCGTCCCACTACATCGAGACCGTACGCGGCGTCGGCTATCGCATGCGCGACGACGTCGCGGCCCTATCCACCTCCAAGTAGGGCTCCGGGATCCGACGTCGGCCCCGAGGGTCGCCTGTTCCACAAGCGGCGCGCCGCCTTGTCGAACTCGACGACGACGAACAACGACAGAGCGATCCCGAGGAGCAGCAGCCAGAGGCTGCCGGACACGGGCTCGACCGCGAGCACGTCCCGTAGCCCCGGCGTATGCATCGCGCCGATGTGCAGGAGCTGGGCGACGATCGTCCCGACCAGGAGGGTGGGGTTTCGCAAAGGGCTGAGGCGCAGCAACGAGCGGTGCTCGGACCGAGCGTTTCCTGCCTGAACGTTCTCGAAGAAAACCAGCAACAAGAGCAATACGTTGCGTGCCGAATCGACGGCCCAGCCCTGCCCGATCATCCAATCGAAGGCCAAGAAAGCCGCGCCGCCCATGACCACCGCGGAGAGCGCCGTCCGCCAGAGCATCAGCCCGTCGAAGATCGGTTCCCGGGGTGACCGCGGGGGCCGAGCGAGCTCGCCGCCCTCGGCGGGTTCGAAGGCGAGGGCGACGTCCTGGATGCCGTTGGTGACCAGGTTCAGCCACAGGATCTGGGCGGGGCCGAGGGGCAAGGGCAAGCCCGTGACGATCGACAGCGTGAAGAGCACGAGCTCCGCCGCGCCGCTCGAGATGAGCAGGAAGATCACCTTGCGTAGATTGCCGTAGGCCACGCGGCCCTCTTCGACGCCGGCGACGATCGAGGAGAAGTCGTCGTCGGTGATGATCAGCTCACCGGTCTCCTTGGCCACGTCGGTGCCCCGCTGACCCATCGCCACACCGATGTGTGCGGCTCGCATCGCCGGCGCGTCATTGGCCCCGTCTCCCGTCACCGCCACGAAGTGACCCGCGCGAATCAGTGATTGCACGATCTCCAGCTTCTGCTGAGGTTCGACCCTCGCAAATACCCGGGACCGCGCTACCAGTTCATCGAAGCGCGATGAGTCGTCACCGCCTGCGTCCCACGCCTCCCGGAGGGTGGGGCCGGTGACCACCTGGTCGCGTCCCGTCGCGAGGCCGAGGGACGACGCGATGGCGAGCGCCGTCTCGGGGTGGTCTCCGGTCACCATGGCGACCTCGATCCCGGCGTCGCGACATGCGCGAATGGCGGCCGGCGCCTCGACCCGGAGTGGATCGATCATCCCGACGAAGCCGAGGAACACCAGATCGGTCAGGCTGGTCGAGTCCACTTCTCCGTCGCCCTGGAGGCGGCCCTCGCCGGTCGCGATGGCGAGGACTCGATACCCGGACCCCGCGAGCTCGGTGGCCCTCGCTTCGATGGCGACGCGGTCGAGGGGTACGTCGCCTGCGCTGGTGGCCATATGCGAGCACATGGGCAGCACCCGTTCCCCCGCTCCTTTGACCGAGAGCAAGAGGGCCCCGGCGGACGCGTTCAGCGTCGCCGCGAACTGCCTCTCTGCTTCGAAGGGGATGGACCCCCGGCGCGGTGCCTCGACCTCTGCTGCCGCCCGAGAGATCCCGAGCTTCTCTGCGAGGACCAGCATCGCCACGTCGACCGAGTCCCCGTGGCTGGTCCAGCGCCCGTCTTTCTGCGCGAGGACCGCGTCGTTCGCGAGGGCCACGGCGGTCCGCATGCGATGTAGCTGGTCTGCATAGCGCTCGTATTCGCGTGCGTGCCCCGGCACCACCACCTCTCCGGTCGGCGTGATGCCCTCCCCGGTGACCTCGAGGAGCGGCGCCCCGGGCAAGAGCACGCGCTTGACCGTCAGCTCGTTCATGGTGAGCGTTCCGGTCTTGTCCGATGCGATGAAGGTGCACGATCCGAGGGCTTCGACGGCGGCGAGGCGCCTCGCGATGACGTGTCTCCGGCTCATCCGCCGGACGGCGATGGCGAGGGCCACGGTCATCGCGACCGGGAGGCCCTCGGGGATGACCGAGACGGCGAGGGTCACCGAGGCGAGAAAAACCTCATGGGCGCTCGCTCCCCGAACCAGCATCAGAGTGCCGAGGCCGAGGACCGCGACCGCCAGGGCGAGGGCGATCTTCCGCGTGAAGCCCTCCATGCGCACGAGGAGCGGCGGCTTGGCGGCATCGGTCGTCGTCAGGGACGAGGCGATGCGCCCGAGCTCGGTAGACGACGCGGTGGCGACGACGACGCCGTAAGCGCGGCCCCGGGTCACCATCGTGCCGGCGAAGGCCATCGTTTCCTGGTCTCCGAGCGGCGCGTCCCGGGCGACTGCGGCATCGGCCCGCTTCAGCACCGGGAGCGACTCCCCGGTGAGCAGCGACTCGTCGATCTCGAGGCCCCCCGAGACCAGGCGAAGATCGGCGGGCACCTTGGCTCCCGACTCGACCACGGAGATGTCGCCGGGGACCATGTCGCGGGCGTCGACCTCGAGCTCTTCGCCGTCCCGGAGCACGTGAGCGCGGATCGTGACCAGAGCCCGAAGAGCCTCGGCGCTGCGCTCTGCGCGGAACTCCTGAAAGGCCCCGATCGTCGCGTTCAATGCGAGCACGACGAGAATGAAACCTGCGTCCTCGAGGTCCCCGATGGCGGCGGAGACCACCGCCGCGGCCAGGAGGATGTAGATGAGGGGGTTCCTGAACTGACACAGGATCACCTGCACCACGCTCGTTTGCTTCCCCGTCGGAAGCGTATTGGGCCCGTGAAGTTGCAACCTCGCGGCTGCCTCGCCGGAGGTCAGGCCCCCGCGCTCGGCTCCGAGGTCGTCGATCACCCCCCCGACCGTGCGGGCATACGGGGCCAACATGGGAGAGCCACCTCGGCCGGGGTCGGTATCGTGCTCTGTCATTGGCCTGGTATCTGCCTGGGCTTTGCTACGGTTCGTCCCGCTACGCCTCCATGTATGCGCCGTCGCCCTCTGAGCCTCCATTTCGCCGTGAAGCAGAGTGTGAAGGCACCATTCAGACTACCCAGGTGGAGTAGGGTTCGAGGGTGAACGCCAGAGACGTGCAATATGCGCAGGACGACCAGCGCCGAAGGTGGGCCGTCGCCGCTCTTGCCTTCGCCGTCGTCGCGCCCCTCGCGTACATGGCCCAGCGGCTCCTCGACCACGCCATCGTCGGCGACACCGATGCTCTGTCGATGATTCGCCAGGCCCGAGCGGCGTACCCTTGGCGGGCGGCAATCGCCGCGTTCTGGGGGGGGCTGGCGGTGATCGTGGCCGCGTCCCCGGTGACCGCTTCGTCGCTTCGCGGGAGTCACCTCGGCCGCTACGCCATGGCCGCGGCCGGGGCCCTCGGCGTCGCGGTCCTCATGCTGGCGTGGCTCTTCCCGTGACCGTTCTGCGCCTGCTCGAGAGCATTCATGGTCACCTCGGCGTGCTCGCGGCCGCGGCGCTATTGCATCCGGCCATCCTCCTTCGCCGGGGCCGTCCCCTCTCCCGTGGGCTGCGCTGGTCCATCGGCCTGACGACTGCCCTCGTCGCCCTCGCCTTCGCGACCGGGCTCACCATCTATGACGGTTACCGAGAGCATGTCCGGCCTCAGCTCCTCCTCGAGCACTACGACACGGCTCTCCTCTTCGAGACCAAGGAACACCTCGCCTGGGCCGTACTCACCTTGGCCCTCGGTGCCGGGGTGGCCGCGCTGGCGGCTCCTCGGGACGCCAAGGGGATCCGTCAGGCTGCGGCAGCGTTTTACGCCGTCGCGGCATTGTTGTGCCTGGTCACGGCCAGCCTCGGCACCTGGATCGCCGCGACCAGCGGTTTTCCGCAGTAGCCCGCCTCGCGGGGCTTGCTCACTTTCGCGGTGCTCCTATCATCCGGCTATCGGTGGCGGGGACCATCACCATGATTCGCATCGAGCGCTACGCCTACATCTTCGGCATTCTCGCTCCCTTGGCTCTCTTGGCTCTCTTGGCTTCGCTTTGCATCGCGTCGCCTGGCGCCGCCCAAGAGGAGGGCGCCGAGGGCCAAGGAGAGGCTGATGAAGACGGCGAGGCAGCGCCGGTTGTCACGCCCCCGCGCCTGATCGAGTTCATCGAGGCCGACTACCCCGCCGAGGCCGAGGCCGAAGAGCTCACCGCGACCGTCGAGCTCGCCATCACCATCGCCGTCGACGGTACGGTCACCGACGTCGCAGTCACCCGCGGGGCGGGCCACGGCTTCGACGAAGCCGCCATGGCCGCTGCCGAGCGTTTTCGTTTCGAGCCGGCTCGCCGCGATGGAGAGCCGATGGCCGCGCGCATTCGCTATCGCTACGTTTTCGAGCTCCTTGATACGACGCCGGACGAGCCGCCCCCGGACGAGGTCCCCGCGGACCTCCGACCCGGGCGCCTCTCCGGAGTCATCCTGACGGCCGAAGACTCCGAGCCGGTGGGCTCGGCGGAGGTCGTCATCGCCTCGGAGGACGGCGCCGTGAACCGCCGCGTCGTCGTCGGCCCCGACGGTACCTTCCGCTTCGACGATCTTCCGCCGGGGACTTACAGCGTGAGCATCTTCGCCGATGAGTTCGGCGAGCAGCACGACGAAGAGACCGTCGGCGCCGGCGAGGCGACCGAGGTTACCTACCGGGTCGCGGGCATCGCCGGCAACACGGCCGAGTTCAGCGCGACCGCGAACATCGAAGCCCCGCCCCGGGAGGTCGTCCGCCGGACGATCACCCGCGACGAGCTGGTTTCCGTCGCCGGCACACGGGGCGACGCCCTGCGCACCGTCGAGCTGCTGCCGGGCGTCGGTCGGCCGCCCTTTGCCAGCGGTCAGCTCATCGTCCGCGGTTCGGCCCCCGGGGACAGCCAAGTGTTCCTCGACAGCGCGCCGGTCCCGCTGCTCTACCACTTCGGCGGCCTGACGAGCTTCTACAACTCTCGCTTGCTAGAGCAGATCGACTTCTATCCCGGCAACTTTTCCGCGCGCTACGGCCGCGCGATCGGCGGCATCCTCGAGGTCTCGACCCGCGATCCCGCGACCGACCGCTTCCATGGGGTCGCCGACATCAACCTCATCGACGCCTCCGTCATGGTCGAAGCGCCCCTCGGCGACAACGTCTCCTTCGCCGTCTCCGCGCGGCGCAGCTACATAGACGCCTGGTTCGAGAGCGTCATCCCCCGCGACGCCTTCGACGTCGTCTCGGCCCCCGTCTACTACGACTACCAGGCCACCGTGGCCTGGCGACCCTCGCCGCAGGACCGAATCCGCTTCAACGTGTACGGCTCGAGCGATCAGCTGAACCTCATCTTCAGTCAGCCGCCTTCGGACCCGAACATCCGAGGCGACTTCAACCTGCAGACGCAGTTCCACCGCGGCTTCGTCGGCTGGGAGCGCAAGCTCACGCCGAACGTCGACCAAGAGATTCAGTTTGCGGCGGGGCCCACCGACCTCTTGGCCACCCTCGGCACCGACCTCGGCTTCGACGCGACGTTCATTCAGATGAACGGCCGCGCCGAGTGGCGGGCCCGCTTGAGCGAGCGCGTGCGCGTCATCGGCGGTCTCGACATGGACATCGTGCCCTTCGACATCGCCTATCGCGGGCCTGGCGTGGGGCAGTCCGAGGGCTCGGGTCCGGGCGATACCTGCGGCTCCTTCTCCTGCCAGGACAACCTCTCCATCGCGAGCTCTGGGACCGTCTTCCGGCCCTCGGGCTACGTCGAGACGGACCTCCGCCCGATCGAGCCGGTCCAGGTCATCCTCGGCCTACGCCTCGACTACTACGGCGAGATCGACCGGTGGGCCTTCGACCCCCGCGCTGTGACCGTGTTCACCCTCAGCGAAACTCAGCGCGTAAAAGCGGCTGTCGGCGTCTTCAGCCAGCCCCCGGCGTTCCAGGAGTCCAACGTCGAGCTCGGCAACCCGAACCTCTTGCCACTGCACGCGCTGCACACCGACGTCGGTTGGGAGTGGGACCTCTACCGGGGCATGCGTGTCGGCGCGGAGGCGTTCTACAAGTACCTCTGGGACCGCCCCGTCGCGACGTTTGGTGGCACCGGGGCTGGTTTCACCAACGAGGGTATCGGGCGTATCTATGGCCTCGAGCTTTCTGGTCGGGTGCAGCCCATCGGCCGCCAGTGGTACGGCTTCCTCTCCTATACGCTCAGCCGGAGCGAGCGCCTCGATGGGCCGGACCAGGAGTGGCGCCTCTTCGACTACGACCAGACGCACATCTTGTCGATGGCCGGGGTCTACCGCTTCGGCCGCGGCTGGGAGGCTGGGGCGACCTTCCGGCTCATCTCTGGCAACCCGACGACGCCGATCGACGAGGGCGTCTACGACACGGTCACGGGGATCGCCCGTGCCCTGCCCGGG
>JAFDCW010001006.1 GCA_019312705.1 Deltaproteobacteria bacterium | reverse complement strand
CGCGACATGTTGCAGATAGCCGTCCTGGGGGATCAAACGACTCGGGGTGATCGCCCCGACGGTGGCCCCAGCGCCCATGGCGACCGAGAGATACTCGACCTCGGCTTTCACGCATTGGCCGGTGAACGGCACCGTGGCGTCACAAGTGGCGCGGCAACCCTTGATGTCAATGTCAGGACGCGAGAACTGACGGTCGAGGGCGGCGGCGAGCAGCCCGCCTTCGAGCACATCGCGCACCAGGTCATTCAGGCTGTCGAGGTCGTCAGCGGGGTCCTCGTCATCGACGGCGAGGAGGTCGAGATGCGTCGTGACGCTTCCGTCGAGCCACTCGCCATCCGCCAGCCACCCCTCGGACGTGAGAAAGCTGCAGACGCCGTGGCCGACCTGCCCGAAGGTATCGGTGACCTCGATGGCGACGTTGTTCACCCCCCACGAGACCTCGTAGTCGAGCATGACGACGCCCTCGGCGTCGGGGGTCACCGCGGTGCCTGCAATGGTCACGGACTCAATTCCGTTGAGCGCCTCAATCTTGGCACTCACCTCGACGGTCTCCCCGGCGGCGAGGCTCATGATTGCGTCGACCGGGCCGACGCAGGTGGCGAGGGGCTCGCTGCCCGGCGGCGGGAGCATGGTCGTGGAGTCGACGCCACTATCCGTCGGCGTTGGCTCGACGTCATCGCCACACCCGGCGGTCGGCGCGAGCCCCAGGGTGGCCGCCAATACCAACGGGAGACCCGCACTACGAATATCGTTCAAGAACGCCATCATGATTGCCTCGCGACAAGGGTAGCAGCGCTCGGAGGGCCTATCACCCTGTTCTTACGATGCTGCCGCGCTACCGCGGCGGGCCGGGACATGTGAATAGCCTGCGCCGGGACGAGTCTCAGGGCCGCTCGTGGACCGCCTCGGCCTCATCGGCGTACTCGCCGCCACCCTATTCTTCTCTGGCTGCGCTTCGGGTTATCGCGTGGCGTCGGCCCCACAGTGGATACGCACGGCCAGGTGGGGGCCAACGTCACCCTCAGCGGGTACTTCGGCATAGGCGATGAGGACGGTCTGGGGTTTGTCCCGGTCGTCGAAGTGGGCGCCGGCGCCCAGTTCAACCCAGCCTGGCCCGCCGTCGACTACGCCGTCGGGTGGGACCTGATTCAGACCGAGGACGAGGAGCTCGCCCTGAGAGTCGGAGTTCGTATGCACGCCCGTTGGATCTTCCTGGACGTCGACGGAGAAGCCCAGACAGCGGGCGTGGAAGCGGTCACCGCCGGCTCCCTCGGCCCCCTCCGCCGCTACCACCTCAGCGTCGAGTTCCGCGGAGGAATCGCCTGGGACGGAGGCTTCGGCGATTCCAACCCCCTGGGCACATTCGCCCTCAACCTAGTCTACGACCGCCTCACCACCTGGAACCCCCTCGACGACTTCTAAGAAAGAGGGGGACGCCTCGCACTACCGGCGCCGCTACGGTCGGCCTGTCGGCTCGGCGCGACTACGTCGCGCTGCCGCCTCGGGCCGCCTACGCGGCGCCTTCTTGTTAGCGACTACGTTGCGCTGCCGCCTCGGGCCGCCTACGCGGCGCCTTCTTGTTAGCGCTAGGCGGTGGCGCCGGAAGAGGCTACGGGCGGGGTGAAGGTGGAGAGTTCGCGGAGGGTCGCCGGGTCGAACTTGCGCAAGCGCCGATGGAAGAGCTCGATGAGTTCGTCTTCGCTGAGGGGGTTCTCTGGGTCCAGCTGGACGATGAACTTGGTGAGGGTCTTGTAGCGCTTCAGCATCAGCAAGACGAAGATCATGAAGTAGTCGAGCTTGTCGAAGACGAGGGAGCGGTTCTCGATCATCTTCTCGCGCTTGTCGAGGAAGTCGGCGGGCATCTCGAGCCAGTGACGGCTCGCCTTCAGGTGATGGCCGAGGTGGTACCCGTCGTTGAAGCAGCGGTGGTTGTAGGGGCTGTTCACGAACGAGATGACCGTCCGGTAATCGTTCTTCGGCTCGTCCTGGTCGACGAAGGCGTGCTGCCCCCAGTTTCCGGCCATGAGCATCAGCCGCGTGAACATCAAAGGGATGGCGAACACCATCAGCGCCGGCCAGAAGTTCCAATAAAGCAGCCCCGCGGTGACCAGAAGGAACGTGCCCTCGCCGATGACGAAGCGGGTGATC
>JAFDCW010000242.1 GCA_019312705.1 Deltaproteobacteria bacterium | reverse complement strand
CCCAGGGGTGGCAGGTATGCGCAGCGGCTCAGCGCGCAAATCCCGAAGAGTCCCGGACTTGGCCCCAGTTTCCGTCCCGAACGTTGCTACACAGCCTGACTGTAATGTTCAGTGCTGAACATTTTGCCCCGCGTTTCCTTTAGTTTCCCGCACTTAGCTACAACCCGAAATGAGCCCGAGATGATCCCGAAACAAGTGCGTTAACGTCCCGAAGTCACGGGGCACACGAGAGCGATCGGCTATCGTTCGCCCATGTCCCCGCGAACACTCTTCCCGCCGGCGCTGCTCATCCTGCTCTTCGTCAACACAGCGACGGCCCTCGCGGACCCTCCCCCGCCCCCGGCCCTCGAGAGCTGCGAAGCGCCCCCCGAAGAGGAGGAGGAGGCGGTCGTTTGCTCGCCCGACGGCGCTCACCCCCGGGGACCGCACCAGGTAGCCCTCGGTTCGAGCTTCGGCTGCGGCCTGGACGCGGACGGCACGGTGCGCTGTTGGGGTCGAAACAACAAAGGCCAAGGCGGAGACGCGAGCCTCGAAACCCTGCCGACGCCTCGAAGGGTGAACGGCCTCGACGGGGTCACCCGCGTCGCGGCCGGACATTCCCACGCCTGCGCCCTGCGCGTCGGCGGGCAGGTATGGTGCTGGGGGAACAACCGATACGGACAACTCGGCGTTCCTGGAATCGCCCACCGGGCGGCTCCGGCGGCCGTCCCGGGCCTCGAGGACATGCGAGAGTTGGGCGCAGGGGGCTTCTTCAACTGCGCGCTCCGGGGCGACGGAGCGGTCCTCTGCTGGGGCAGGAACGGGTCGGGCAACCTGGGTGGAGGCGAGGCGGGGGAGGACCGGGCTGCCCCTGGCCCCGTCCCGGGCGTGCGCGCCGATCGACTCTGGGTAGGACGCCGGCACGCATGCGTACGCGACGCCCGGGGCCGCGTTCGCTGCTGGGGGAGCAGTGACTTTGCCCAGGCGGGAACCCGGCGGCGCGTGCAGGCGGCACCGCTCACGACCGTTCGAGGTTTGGGGCCCAACGACGACTTGGTGCTCTCCGCCTCGTTCAGCGGCGCCATTTCACCGGGCGGCGAGGTCCGCTTCTGGGGTCAGAATCTCTACTCGGTCGGTACCGGCTCGATTGAGTTTCACCCCCGGCCGGTCCGAGACCGGCGCTTGTCGAACGTGAGCGCCCTGAGCGCCGTCGACAAGGACCTCTGCGCCGTCGTCGACGGGCGGGTGCTCTGCTGGGGCCCAAACAGGAGACACCAGCTGCACGTCCCCACCGACGAGGACGGCGAGGTCGTCCTAGCTCCGACGGCGGTGCCCGGCGTCACCGACGCCACCGACGTGGTCGCGGGCTACTTCACCCAATGCCTGCGCCGCCGCGACGGCTCTTGGGCGTGCTGGGGCTGGAATCGCGGCACGCGCCACTCGGCCGTCGGCGTCGGCTCCAGCGAGAGCCAAATCGCGACACCGACGCGGCTTCCCTGGTGACGTTCGCCGCGTGTGTACCTAGGGTGAAGGAGGCACCAGGTGAGTTCGAACGCACACATCGACCCGGAAGCTCGGCCACCCATCCCGATCAAGGTCTGGGTCGCCGTGGTCGTACGCACCGCGTTCCTTCCGGCGGTGTTCCTCTTGCCGGCGGGCACGTGGAGGTGGTGGGAGGTGTGGGTGATGACCGCGCTCTGGGTCGTCTACGCGATCGTGATGACCACCTACCTCGCGAGAGAAGATCCAGCGCTCCTCGAGGAACGCAGGAGCGCGAGCCCGACACAGGAGGGACAGAAGACCTGGGATAGACTCCTCATGCTCGTCTTCTACCCCGCGGGTCTGGCCCTCCTCCTCGTACCCGGCTTCGACGTGATGCGCTTCGGCTGGAGCGAGCCCCTGCCGCTCTGGGTCGAGATCATAGGCTTGGCGGCGCACGTGCCGTGCTTCGTGCTGCTCGGCAGGGTGATGCGTGCAAACACGTTCCTTTCGCGCGTGGTGAAGATCGACGAGGAACGCGGTCACGAGGTCATCACGACCGGCCCCTACGCGCTCGTTCGTCACCCGATGTACGTCGCCATCATCTTGCTGTTCATTGCGATCCCGCTTGCCGTCGGCTCCCGCTACGCGCTGATCCCCGCGGCGGTTTCGATCATCATCCTCGTGCTGCGCACGCACCTCGAGGATCGCACGCTTCACGGGGAGCTCCCCGGGTACCCGGAGTACGCCGCGAAGACCCGCTATCGACTCGTGCCGGGGATCTGGTAGCCGCCTCGATGACATCGGCCCCGCTGCACGAAAACGGCAGCAACGGCGGTGGACGAAACTGCCGCGGGACCTGGCGAACGCAAGAGAAGCCTGCGAGACTCGCAGAATGGAGAATCTTGCCACCGGTCCTCGATTTGCATGCCTCATCCTCGTCGCGGCTTGTGCGCTCAGCTGCACGAGCCAGACGGAGGGGCCCGGCGAGGCGATCATCGTCGACCTCGACAGCAAGGCCGACGCGGTCGTCCGTCTCGAACTCTCGAACGTCAACCTGTTCCGGTTGGACTGCAATCTCGAGCGGTGTTTCTTTCAAGTCCTACTGCTCGACGCATCGCCGGATGAGCCGCTCTACGTCGCGGCCGGTAGACTCGAGGCACTGCAGACGCATCGGGAAGGGGTCTTGGCCGGCGCGCTGCCGAGGACCGCGGGCGTGGAGGTGCATAGCCTCACGGTCCAAGAGTACTCGACTGAGCCCTACGACGGCCCCCCCGGGACGGAGGCGGAGGTCACCCTCGAGGTCGAGCGCGGTGAGCACTTCGGGATGGCCTTCGTCCAGGCACCGGGCCCGACGGATCCCGTGCTCAGCGCTCGAGTTCGCCTCGTTCCCGACGTCATGGGCTCGTCCCCTCTTCCACAGAATTACGATGACCCCTGGGAGTACCGCATCAGCTCGGTCGTCGGAGACTACGCGCATCTGTGGACGCTTTCGGTCAACGACGTTTTGAATATCTTCGACCCCGAGGTAGACATTCGCCTGAACGGGGACACTGCTCATGTCGACATGGTCGTCTACTATCAGTGCACCGAACGCGGAATCACGATGGAGGTCCCGCAGGCGTCGCGGACATCGTTCCAAAAAATCATAAATATCACTCCGGACTGTCCGACCTGGGACGACTCCGGCACTGTGTTCATCGAGGTGACGCGCACCGACGACGAAGAGGACCCCGACTCCTGGCGGCACGTCGACTACACTTTGATCGCCACGATCGTCTCGAGCTAGCGGCTCCATAGCGCCCCTCTACACTTGCGGGGTGGCGTCATCCGCCCTAGGAGGGCCAACGGATGGAGCGACGTATGACCCCGGGAACACCGCCAAAAGGCGTAGTCCAGATCAGTGACGACTTCTGGAACATTCGGGGCTCGTACAAAGTGCGGGGCCTCGTCGAGATTGGCACCCACGTGTCGCTCGTGCGCCTCGGAAGCGGCAGGTTTGTCTTCTTGGACTCCTATTCTCTCGAGGGGCCAGCCCGGGAGTTCGTGGACGCCCTGACCGACGGGGGCGAAGACCTCGAGGCTGTCATCAACCTGCATCCGTTTCACACGATGCACGTGCGCCGGATGCACGCGCTCTACCGAGCTGCTGGACCGGTGGGGTGACGCCCAGAACCTGTGCGCAGCTCACGGCGCCGCGTTGTCCGCGACCAAGAACACAGGCCCGAACATCAAGGACCGCCTCACCGCGGCCCTCGACCAGGCAAGCGGTGTCCTCAAGGCCCACGAGAAGAAGTACAAATAGGCGACCGGCGCGCACCCGCGCTCGGTCCACCCGGCCAGACGTCGCGGGCCGTCGCACCGAAACGGAAGGCGATGGTGGGATAGTTGGAAGCGCACGCGAGACCTGGCACGATTGCCTCACTTTGGCACAGCACCGGTACCCAAACGGCGCCAGAAGAGACGACTTTCTGCTCCGGCACATGGCTTGCGGGGCGTAATCGGCGGAGGAAGACAATGTTCAGTTCGAAGCACGGCTCAGCCCTCATCGCGGCCTTCGCTCTCGCTCTCGTCCTCGTGACGGCATGCGGCGACGACACGGCGCCTCGCGACGGCGGAAACGACACGTCGGTCGGCGACGCCAGTACCGACACCGGCGCTGGCGACGGCGGCGATTGCTCGACCGCTGGCGAGACTCTTTGCGGTGACGTCTGCGTCGACCTCATGACCGACAGCACCAACTGCGGCGGCTGCGGCGCAGTCTGCGGGGACTCGTTCTGCAACATGGGCGCCTGCGACAGCAGCTGCCCCGACGACACCGTCGTCTGCGGCGTCATGTGTTGCCCGGCCGCGGCCGGATGCAGCGCGGCCGGCAACTCCTGCGCCTCCCCGACGCCGGCCTGCCCCGAGGAGCCCCCGGTCGATGGGGCCACCTGTGGCGACGTCGGTTACAGCTGCGTCTATCCCCGCTGCGAAAGCGAGGGCGAGGTCAGCGCGCGATGCGAGGGCTCGACCTGGGACGTGAACACGGCCCCCTGCGCCGGCTCCTCGTGGAGTGCCGGGAGAACGCGTGCGGTGACATGACCATCGAAGAGAGCTGCGCGTGTTCGGTTTGCCCCTCCGGCTCGATCTGCAGCGTCAACGGACGCAACGTGACCTGCAACACCTGCCCCTCGGGCCTCTGCCCCTGAGCTACGGCGGCTCCGTGGTGCCCGCGCTCAGCGGACGGCGACGCCGATGAGCAGCGGGTGCAGCCAGAGGAAGAAGGCGGCATAGAGGCCGAGGCCGGCGATGATGGCAATCGCGTCGCCGAGGCCCCAGCCCCGCGGCACCGGCGCCTTCGTATCGGGGCGCCCCTTGACCGAGATGCGATCGACGACCGCCCAGGCCAGAAAGCCACCGAAGAGCAGCAGATCGGCCAGGGTTCCGTTGGCGAGCAGATGAGCGAGCGCCCAGGTCTTCACCGCGGTCAGCATGGGGTGCTTGACCTTGCTCTGTATCTTTCCCGGTAGGTACATCGCCAGCAGCAGCGGAAAGACCGGGGCCATCAGGAGCCAGACGAGGTGGCGTATCCAGACCGGTGCATGGAAGAGGACGACCGGCGCCTGTCGCGCCTGCCCGTAGCCCCAGACTAGAAGCACGAAGCCTGCGATCGAGATGAGCGAGTAGACGCCCTTGAAGGCGCCCGGTCCGAGGCGTTCGACGAGCCGGTTGCGGAAGTCTCGGGAGACGATGGAGAGCGAGTGAATGCCCAAGAAGACAACCAGGCCGATGACGAAGAAGAGCATCAACGCGTTCTAGGGCTGAACGCGCTCGGTGTCGACAATGCTGGTCACGACGCTCGGCGCGGCCGTCAGTACGACTTGGCCTCGAAGATCTCTTCGCCGACGACGCGACCGTCGTGGCTCACCCGATAGCGGGCGGCCATCTCGTAGCCGGCCGTCACCTGGGGACGGAAGGTCTCCTCTCGGGGCATGCACCTCACGCATGGAGCGCAGCCCCGAGAGTCGCAAAGACAGGGCGGACACTGGCTCATGCGGGTCTGGGAGGGGCCGAGGTGCACCTCGCGGTACCTCGCGATGAAGACGACGTCCATCACACGCTCGGCGTCCAGCCACGTCGGGAACACGGCGATCGTCGCCGCATCGGTGGCCTGACGCTCGTGGTCGGCGGGTACCGGCTCGCGGCCCTCGCCGAGGATGCGCTCGATGTCACGGGCGCTGGCGACGAGCTCCCGGTCGAAACGCGCGCGAAGCTGCATCAGCGCATCCTCCACGACCAGCGGGTAGCCGGGGGTCGCATCGAGCACGCGAGCGCTTCGAATGACGAAGTGCAGCCCCGAGTTGGAGCTGGTCGCGAGCTGCAGCGCCTCGACCTCCACGAGATGCGCTCTTCGGTGAAGCCCCCACTCGTTGGGAGTGTCGTATTGAAACATCGCTGACGGATACGGCTGCTCCGCCCCGCGCTCGTCGAGCACGTTCCATCCCATCGGGTTGTTTCCGCGCCCGTCCGGCGACGCCCAATAGACCGCGTAGGCGGACGACCCCTCGGCGTAGAAGCGGTACTCGGTGCGCGTCTCGCTCAGGTCGAAGCTGCGCCCCCACAAGATGCTCCCGCCCCACGCTTGGGCTCCCGCCGACATCACGATGCCGCGCCTGCGCCCGACCACATCGGGCCACGTCTGGTGCGGAAAGAGCGAGTTCGCATGCCAACCACCCTCCGTCGCCCGCCGGGCGGATGACTCGTCGAGGGTCGTCGTCGGCAACTGGCGAGCCCCCGAGTCGGCCCAGTGCTGGCCTCCGCTTCGCACGCCCTGGTCGTCCGGGTTCGACGTGCCGGTCGAGGCCCCGCAGCCCATCGCATGCACGAGGCAAGCGAGATAGACGAGCGCCCACGCACATTTCGACCATGATCCCATCAGACGCGGCATCGGACGTATCCCCCCTGCCCTCGCTCCGGATCAGTCCATCGCCGATGGTTCGAGGGGCGAGGACCCCTCCGGCACGGGCAGTGACGTGGAGTTGAGGTTCGCGCCATTGTCCGAGTAGGAGACCTCGTCCATCAGACGCCCGATGTCGAAGTCATCGGTCTGGATACATACGCCGATGGTGCTTGCCCGGACCTCACCGCTCATCAAGTCCGCCTCACCGCCCTGGGCGAGCATGAGCCCGCAGAGCGCCGCCTCGGAGATGACGAAGTTCGTGACGGTGACCGTCGAAGCGCTCGATACGGCCACACCGTGGCCAGCCCCGTCGCCGCTGCAGGCCGCGGCGACGCAGCTTCTAGGGGTCACGCGCAGGATCTGGACGTCCTCGAGCGTCGCCGACGAGCCGGCGAGGGCCGCGACACCGGTATCCTGGCTGTCCTCGAAGCGTCCGCGGCGGGCAACCAAAGCGCCGCCCGCCTCGATGCTCGCGCCACGTCCGTATCTACCGTCGCTCGTCCGGCTGGTGGTCTCGCGAACGACGAAATCCTCGACGGTCAAGAGGGTGCCGGGGCCCCCGGCGTAGAGACCGAGCTCCTTGCTGCGGTCGACGAGCACGCGGGAGAAGGCCGCCTGCGCCCCCATCTGTAGGTTGATCCCCCGGCCGAATTCTCCGACCGAGTCGGCGGCCACGTCGTCGACGGTGACGTCCTCGGCGATCAGCGTCGCGGCGAAGCCAACCAAGACGCCCGCGAGGGGCACTCGTTCGATCACCATGCGCCGCACGTCGACCGTCGTCGCCGCGCCGACGACCGTGAGACCGGCGCCGTTGTCGCTGTCGGCGACGACGTCACGCACCACGACGTCCTCGAGCTCGAAGTCCGTCGGCAGGTCACCGCCATCGACGACGATCCCGCCGCCGCGAGCGCGGTCGACCTGTAGGGCTCGAATCGACCCCGAGGCACCCGCCTGGAGGCTCACCCCGCGCCCTCGGGTGCCGTCCTCCTGGCCCAGGGTGTCCCGGACGATGACCGATGTCAGAGCGACCGTCGTGCCCGCCCCTGCGACGAAGAGGCCGAGGTCGCGGCTCTCCTCGACCAGCAAGCGATCGAGGGTCACGGTGGATGCCTGGTCGATCTCCAACCCGCGGCCGCCCGCGACGCTCGCCATACCGGCGCGCACGTCGCGGACCGTGACATCCGAGCCAGTGACCGTCGCCTCATCCATGATGGTCATCCCGATGTCGTGGGCGCCGTCGACGCGCACCCGGGAGAGAGTGACCGTCGCCCCGGCTTGGACCGAGAGCCCGTAGCCCAACTCCCCGCTGGGACGCTGGGCTTGGATATCCGTGATGGTCGTGTCTTCGATGACGCCACCGCTTCGAAAACCGATAACCGAGAGCCCCTGGCCGAAGCAAGTCGACAGGTGCACGCGGCGGGTCTCCACGGTGCCGCCCCCCTGAGCCAGCGCGCATCTTCCGGGTGCCCCCGTGCTCTCTTCTTCCTGCACGTTCGTGAGCGAAACGTCTTCGAGCACGATCCGGCTGTCGTTACCCGACGCGACGGCGCCAATATCCCGAGCGTCCTCGACGTAGCCGCGTCGTAGGGTCGACGTCGACCCACCCTCGGCGACGAGGGCGCGACCAAAGCGCCCGCCCGCAGCGCCAGGGTCGGCGGGGCCCGTCTGACGAATCACCGCGTCTTCGAGCGTAACCGTACTGTTCGTGAACGCGCCGACGGCGGCTGACCGTGTATCCTCGATCACGACGCGGGCGCCGGTGGTCGTCGTCATGATGACCCCGAAGATTCCCGAGCCTCCGGCGCCGTCAGCCGTGATTCCGCGCACCGTGTGGATGGCTAGGTCCTGCGCGTCGAGGGCGCTGTCGGCGTCGAAGACCGCGGCGCCAGCCCCCTGGCACTCGGAGACCGCGACGCGACGTAGAGTCGCCGACGAGCCCGCCTGGATGAGCAGGCCTTGGCCGCCTCTGCCGTCGCTCGCCCGACTCGTCACACCCCGGATGACGACGTCCCGGAGCGAGATGGTTCCCGCTCCGGTCACCATGACACCGCGAGATTCGGTGTTGGAGATGAAGACGCCTTGCAGCTCCGCCATGCCCCCGGTGACCGAGAAGCCCGGCTGGGCCGCGGCCGTGAGATGCACGTCTCGGACGACGACCCCGGCGGCGGTGGTGCGCAAGATGCCGTCGTCGCCGGCAGTGGTCCCCGAGGAGACCCGAGTCTCGTCGGCGCAGGCGCCCCGGACCGTGACGCCCGCGGGAATCACCAGGTCACCGACATGGTCGCCCTTGGAGAGCGCGATCGTGTCGCCCGAAGTCACCGCCGTGAGCGCGTCCGCGAGGCGCCCGAAGGGGGCCCCGACGCTTCCGTCCCCGCCACTGCCCGAGTCGTCCACGTAGACCACTCCGGTCGCCGGGAGCCCCTCGGCGAAGGGCCCGGGGGGGCAGGGCGCGCCAACCGTGGCGCAGCCCGGTTCCCCGGGGAAGTGCGCGGAAGCACCGGTGCAGGCGGCCCGGCCGCTCTCGGGCCAAGGCTCGCACCGGTCGGGCCGGTCTTCGGTCGTGACGACGCGCCAGCCATCGGGGCACGCCCAAGCCGGCAAAGCGGGGGGCGCCGGCTCCATCGCCGCCGCCGGAGGAGCAATGACGATGCCCGCATCGGGCCGCATCGTCGCGCTGTCCGTTCCGGACCCGGAGTCGGGAGATCCGCCGCCGCCGCCGTCGTCGCCGCAGCCCGCTGCGGTGAGGAGAACCGTCGCGCAGGCGAGCAAGAAACAAGAGAAGGTATTGCAGGGCACCCCAACGTAATACCGTACCGCGGCCCAGACCGGTAGGTCGCGACAACTGGCCACGCCGCTTTTCGAGCGTGGTCGCGGACTCGATGCACGGGACGCACTAGTCGCCTTGGCGTCCGTCCCGTGATTCTGTCATCGTAGATTCGTGCTTCAAGGTCACCAATCATCGGTCCCGCGCCCTTCGCAAATTTCGCGCGCGCTTCTTGCTCTAGTCGCGTTCGCCCTCGCCCTCCTGGTCGGGGCTTGCGGCGATGACGGCGTTCCGACGACGGACTCGTCTACGCCAGCCGACTCCTCCGTTGGGGATAGCGCGACGGCGGGCGATTCGTCGTCGCCGACCGACGCATCTTCGGACGCATCTTCGGACGCATCCTCGGATGGCTCAATCACCGACGCGGCGCCGGACGGGGCGTCGGATGGCTCGGTCGCCGACGCGGCCACCGACGCGAGCGGTGACGCCACGGTACCTGTCGGCTGCACGTCGAACGAAGACTGCCGCGCCTTCAGCGACTACTGCGATGGTTGCAACTGCCGACCGCTGCTCGTGAGCGAGGCGGACCCCGTGTGCACCGGGACGACGGTCACTTGTTTTGTCGACCCGTGTGAGCTGGTCGGCACCGTCCGCTGCAACAGCGGGACGGGAGCGTGCGAGTTCGGGCCCGCGCCCTGACGCCCATCCGCGCAGTAGCGACTGGCCTCACCGCCCCGTGATATCCTGCGCCCATGCATGCAATCCGCTGGGGTGGGAGCATCTGCGCGGCCATGGCGCTCTTGCTCTCTGGTTGTGGTGACGACGCCGCGGTCGATGCGGCGACCGACACCGGCGGTAGCGTCGATACGAGCGTCACCGACACGGGTGGTATTGGCGATACCTCCATCACGGACACGGGCAGTGGCGGGGATACCAGCGTCGCCGACACCGGAAGCGGCGGCGGGCGGCCGCCGGGAGCCGACACCGACGTGCCGTTCCCGATTGACCGCGGGGACGATGGCGCGTCGACCCCGGGTACTTACAAAGGACTCCCGCTCCGTCTCGTGGACAATGGGTCGCCGACCATCACCGCCGTAGATGGCGTCGTCGGCGTGGTCTGCATCGGGATGAGCAATTCGACGCAGGAGTGTTCCGACTACATCGCCAAGCTCGAACGCGGAGACCTGTCCGGCGTCGCGACCCAGGTGCAGGTCGTGGACTGCGCGGTCGGCGGCAACGCGATCGAGTCGTGGAACAACTCCGCGAACGACGATGAGCTCTGGGATCGGTGCGTCGACACGGTTTTGCCGCGCGCAGGGCTACGCGTGGATCAGGTGCGCGTCATCTATCACAAAGCCGCCAACCAATTTAACGACAGCTCGACGTTCTACCCCGACGCGGGGAGCGACTACTTCTCGTTCTTCGACAACCTCGGCACCTTCTCGGGGCGCGTGACGGACGCGTTCCCGGACGTGCAGGCCGTCTATACGACGAGCCGCATGTACGGCGGCTTCTCGGACCGAGCGATGCGCGGCGAGCCGAGGAGCTACGAGGAAGGGCTCGCCCTCAACGAGTGGCTGCGCGAGAACGCGAGGGTCGACGATGTCTGGTACGGGTGGGGCCCCTACATCTGGGGCCCCGATTGCGCGAGCGGCGAGACCAACGGCTCAGGTGTTTGCTACGAGCTCGGCGACTTCCAGACGGACGCGGTGCATCCAGCGCGCGGCGCCCTCGACAAGGTGAGTCAGATGATCCACGACCGCTTCCTGCGCGAGTCGTGGTACGCCGAGTGACCTCCGTTGAACGTCGGTGATCGCACAGGGGACCTCGAGCGGCGCGGCGAGCGCCGCCGTCATCGGCTCGTCACCGCGACGCCGAGCGCTTCGGTGATGGCGTCCATCGTCGGCTGCCGGTGTTCGACGGGTGCGGCGACATCACCCCAGTTGGCGGAGTTCACGGATTGCGGGCCCCAGCTCACGCTAATCTTTCCAATTGCTCACGCTAATCTTTCCAATTTCGTCATAGAAGGCGACGAAGCCGATGTTGCGAGCCTGGGGCAGGCCGGTGAGAGCCTCGAGCTCGGCGGCGAGGGCCTCGTGGCCTCCGTCCTGGCTCACCGCCTGCGGAGCCGCGGCTCCGGTCCGCAGGGTGGTGCTTCCGCTCGGGCGCATGAGCACGCGCCCCGAGTCTACGTTGTAGACGCCCGAGAACACGCTGCCCGGACCGTAACCATCGAGCACTGCGATGCTGTGCGCGCGGTGCCCATCGCCGAGGTTCCCGATGGCGTTCGCGGGGACAGGAGCGCACGCGG
>JAFDCW010000241.1 GCA_019312705.1 Deltaproteobacteria bacterium | reverse complement strand
TGCCTCGTGCACCGCGCAGGTCACCGCTCCGGGGCCGACGACGGCCCCCATGTCGCGGGGGTCGATGGCGCGAATGCTGTCCATCTGGGCGAGGGAAAGGAGGATGCCCCCGGCGGAGGGGATGGCGCCCCCGACGCGGCTGGTGCCGCCGGTCCGGGGCGTCACCGGCACGCCGTGGTCGTGGGCGGCCCGGAGAACCGCCGCGACCTCCTCCGTCGAGGTCGCGGTCACCACGGCCCCGGGCGTCGCTCGCGGCGCGTCGCTCTCGTCGCGGGAGTAAGCCTCGAGGGTTTCCGGGTCCCGGTCGATGCCTCCGCCCCGGAGCTCTGGGTCCATCGCACAGAGCGCGTCGTCGAGTCCCGGGAACATGGGGAAAACCATGGGCAGAGGGCCCGCCCAAGGTCAAGGCCGGGCCCGCCCTCGAGCCCTCTAACCCCACGGATTGACACAGATGCCGGGAGGCTCAATGCTCCGCCGCGCATGGCCGATGTGGAGCCCCAGGTGGAGCCCCAGGTGGAACCCCAGGTGGAACCCCAGGGGGAACCCGAAGAGTCCGCTGAGCCCGGGGACCGGCCGAGCCTACCCTCTGAACCGAACGCCCCCCGGGCGCGCAGGGTTCGGCGTGCTCTGTGGTTGGTCTTGCCTCTCATCGCCCTAGCCGAGCTCGTCGGCTATCAGGTCATCATTGCCCGGGTCCCGACCGAGGCAGACTGGGACTCCGCGGCCGCCGCGGTGAGCGCCGACCTGACCGAGACCGACCGCATCGTCTCTGCCCCGTACTGGACCGACCCCCTCCTCCGGGAGCACCTCGGCGGCAAGATGAGCCTCGAGATGGCGGCGCCGAGCGATAGCGCGGCCTACGACCGCCTCTTCGAGCTCTCGATTCGTGGCCACCGATCGGCTGCCGCCCCCTTGCGCCCTGCCGACTCCGAGCAGCGCCATGGCCAGGTGACCCTGAGGCGCTGGGACCTCGGCCCGAGCACCGTCCGCTACAACTTCGTCGAGAACGTGCACGGCGCAGTCGTAGAGAACATCGTCGACGGCGCGCCCCAGGTCTGCCCTTGGCGGCGAGCCGGCATGTCTCGCCGGAGCGGTCTCGCCCAGGGGCACATCATCCCCGACGAGCGTTTCACCTGCGGCGCGGACTACTTGTGGGTCGGTACGACGGTCATGGAGAACCTCGACTATCGGCCTCACTACTGCGTCTACCAGCACCCGAAGGGGTCCGAGCCGATCCGCGCCACGTTTCGCGACGTCCCCCTCGGGGAGCGCATCGTGATCTACGGCGGTCTCTACAACCGCCACGAGCGCGAGGGGGCCGGCGCCCCGATCACCGCGCGTATCCTCGTCGACGGTGAGTCCGTCGGTGCCCTCTTGCACCACGACCTCGAAGGTTGGACCTCGGCGGTCCTGCCGACCCGTTCGGCCGAGGCCGCCGCCGCCGACCCCGATGCCCGGGGCGACGTTTCCATCGACGTGTCCAGCCCCGATGCCAACCTCCGGTCCTTTTGCTGGACCGCCACCGTGCGCTCCGGAGACCGAGAGGGGGAGCTGTGATGAGCCCCATCGGATACCGGGACCACCTCTTCGGGCTGCTGCTCGCCGTCGTCTACATCGCCATGCTCATGGCGACCGCCAACGACTACGCCATGACCCGCGACGAGAGCTTCTACGTCAGCGCCGCCGAGCAGTACGGGCGCTGGTTCGAGGCCCTCGCGACGGACCCGGCAGATGCCATCACCCAGGAAAAGGTCGACCGCTTTTGGGTGAACAACCACGAGCACCCAGCCTTCGCGAAGAGCCTCTTCGCGCTGTCGAACCTCGCCCACGAAAAGTGGGACGTCTTCGACAGCGCCACCAAGGCCCACCGCTTCCCCGGCATGGTCTCGGCGGGTCTCCTGCTCTGGCTGGTCTTCATCTTCGGGGCCCGCGTCTACGGCCGCCCGGCGGGAATCTTCGCTGCCATCGCTTTGGCCGCGATGCCGCGGTTCTTCTACCACGCCCACCTCAACTGCTTCGATGTGCCGATCGTCTTCATGCTGACCTGGACGGTCTACTGCTACTGGCGCAGCCTCGAAAACCCCTGGTGGGCACTTTGGTTTGGCGTCGCCTTCGGCCTCTCCCTCGAGACGAAGCACAACACTTGGATCCTTCCCGGCATCCTTCTGATCCACTGGGCCTTCGTCGTGCTGCGAGAGCGTCGCCGACGGCGCGGCGGCCGGGCCCCGCGCAGCAGCTACGTGCCTCATTGGCTCATCGCCATGCTGGTCATCGCTCCGGTGCTCTTCGTCGCCCTGTGGCCGTGGATGTGGTTCGACACCCTCGAGCGCATCGGCCGGTACATCGGATTCCACGTCAACCACGAGCACTACGTCTACCAGTACATGGGCACGAGCTATTGGCAGCCGCCGTTCCCGATGGCCCTGCCCTTCGTCATGACCTGGTACACGGTTCCGGCGATCACCGTGCTCCTGGGCCTGGCTGGCCTCGCCAGCCGCGCCCGGGCGCTGCTTCCGTCCGGCCTCGACACGCACTGGTGGCCCTGGGGTCAGGTCGAGGCCGATTCCCGCGCCACCGACGTGCTCTTCTTCGGCGCGCTCCTGGCCCCGATGGTCGTGATCGCGATGCCCTCGTCGCCGATCTTCGGCGGGACCAAACACTGGTTCACCGCCTATCCCTACCTCGCCCTCTTCGCCGGCGCCGGGTTCCGCCGCTTGTCCCAGGTGGCCCGGAATCTTCTTCCCGCGACCCAGCGCAGCTTCGGCCGAATGGTCCCGGTCCTCCTGGCCTGCCTCTGCCTTACCCCGGCGGTCCTCGAGACGGCCCACAGTCACCCGCACGGCCTCGCGAGCTACGCCTACGCAGCCGGCGGCGTGCCCGGGGCCGCCGACGACGGCATGAACCGGCAGTTCTGGGGCTACACCCACGGTGCCCTCGGCGAGTGGTTCCGAGAGACCATGCCGGAGGGCGGCAGCGTCTATCTCTGCGATGCCACGTGGGTGTCGTGGCACATGGCTCAGCGCGACGGGCTCATCCCCCGGAACGTGCGCGCCGTCGGCGAACTCACCCAGGCCGACTACGCCATGGTGCACCACGAAGAGCACTTCGCCGAAGTGGACTATCAAGCGTGGGCCGCTTTCGGATCCGTGGCGCCCGTCGAGGTGCTCACCTTTGACGGAGTGCCCCTGGTCTCAGTCTACGAAAACCCACGGGTACGGCTGCGCCGAGAGGCCCAGGCGGCACGGGCTGAACAGCTCGAAGCGGCCCAAGAGACCGAAGAGACCGAAGAGACCGAAGAGACCGAAGAGACCGAAGACGTACGGCCCGAGTCAGGGCATCTCGAAGGTCGCCCCGGTGCGATACGGGACATGCACCGACTCGCCCCGGCAGACGTCGATCCGCGGCTCGACTTGGATGACTAGCTCCGCCCGCGCCGGAACCGGTGCGATGAAGAAGTTCGCGACGCTAGTGGCGATGACGCCGGGCGCGTCGTCCATGTCATCCGAGGAGCCGTCGCGCAGCGTCGTCAGGGGGAAGACGCTCCCAGGGGTGCCGCCATCCGACGTATCGCCCCCCGACTCGTCGATGCCCCGGAGGGAGATGATGTGGGTCGATGGGGCGTCGGCGCAGCCGTCATAGACGACGCGCACGTCGATGCGGGCCAGGGGGTCGCCGACCTCGACCTCCGTGGGCATCACCGTCGCCTCCCGGACGATCGCGTACTCGTAGGGGCGGCAATTGACGATGATCTCGCCGTTGCAGCTCTTTTCGAGGCTCTGCTCGGGGGTGAGCTCCGAGTCTCCACAGCCGAAAACGGAAAGGAGGTTAAGCAGGCAGAGCGCCGTGACCGGGGCTGAGGGGGGCCGGGGGCGGAACATGCCGCCAAGGTAGCGCAATCTCGGCATCGGGCCATGGGCTCTGAGGGCCTGCGGTGGACAGGCGCAGGTCTTCGCCGTACTGTTTGCATGACCCGCCGGCGGGCTGGAGCGAGTTTTGAAGGTCGACCTTCGGAAGAGTCTGTTCATACTCCCGAACCTCTTCACCCTATCCAGTATTTTCTGTGGGTTCTACGCGATCCTCATCTGTGCAGGGGATCCGACCGCGGACGACTTCTACCGGGCGTCCCTGCTCATCGTCTTCGCGATGTTCTTCGACGCGATCGATGGCCGCGTCGCTCGCATGACGCGCACCCAAAGCGCCTTCGGCGTGCAAATCGACTCCCTCGCCGACGTGGCCTCGTTTGGAGTCGCCCCGGCGGTCCTGGTCTACGAGTGGGCCCTGTCGACCCTCGGCATGCTCGGCGTCTTCGCGAGTTTTGTTTACGTCGCCACCGGCGCCATCCGCCTGGCGCGCTTCAACGTGCAGGCGATGGGCGAGGGCGGCGCCCCGAAGAAGCCGGGCAAGTACATCCTCGGCCTGCCTATCCCTGGGGCGGCGGGCATCCTCGTTTCGCTCGTCGTCGCCAACCACAGCATGGCCAACGTGCTGCCCGGGTCACCGTTGCTGATGCTCGGGGTCATCCTCGGCCTCAGCTTCTTCATGGTGAGCACCATCAAGTTCCGGTCCTTCAAGGACCTCAAGCTCTCCTGGCGTACGGCATTCTTCGTGACCCTCGCGCTGTCCAGCAGTGCGGCGATCGCCGTCCGCTATCACGTCTCCTTCGCCCTGGTGTGGATCCTCGCGAGCTACATCGTCATCGGTCTGGTCGAGACCCTCGTGAACATCTCCCGGGCCGGTCTCCGGCGCAGCCGACGCCGCGAGGCCCCGGTCCCCGACGACGAATCGGAGTGAGGCCGCGAGGGCGTCTTGGGCCAAATGCCCGAGCCCCTTACGGCGTTGCTTCGGCCATTGCAGCCAGGGCGTGGTTGCGCAGGCGCAAGTTGCCCGACGCCTGGTAGGCGCCCTCGAAGGCCTCGGCCGCGGCCAGAAACTCACCGGCGTCGAAGAGTAGGGCGCCCCGGGCTTCGGGCAGCTCGCGGCCGGTGACCTCTTCGTAGGCCGCGAGGGCTTCGAGGCGGCGGTCCGTAGGAGCATCGTGGGCTTCGAGGGCGAGCCATCCCCAATAAGCCTCGACCTCGACGGGGGAGAGGCCCTCGATGAGCTCGAGGCGTAGGGCGGCATTGAAGCGCGCCTTGAAGAGCGTGCGCACGACGAGGTCCGGGGCGAGCCATACGCCGTCCCGGGCGATGCCATAGGTCGACATCGTCTCGATGAAGGTGCCCATCAAGGCGTCCTGATCCGAAGCGTCGAGGTGGCCCCGGAGCCCTTCGTCGAGGTGTTCCGTGACCTGGGCCCGGAGCGCGTCGATGGCTTCGTCGCCGCTCTCCTGCCTCAGCAGCGCCGCTGCCCGGACGATGGCGCGGCGGTCGTAGCGATAGGTCTCGGGGTTCGAGCCATGGCGCTCGGCGAGGCCGTGGCGCCGGTAGGCGTCGAGGAGGGTCTCGGCGGGGATGCCCGTCGGCGCCCCTTCGGCGAGGGCGCGGTCTCGGGCTCGCATCTGGGCTCCGGCGTCGACCGGGAGGACGAGGCCCGGGGTTTCGGTCGGGGCCACCGGCCGGGGCATGGCGAGGGCGGCGAGGGCGCCGGAGGAGAGCAGGGCGGCGGCGAGGATGACGGCGCCGCTCTCGGTGAGCTTCCGCCGGGCGCCTGCAGGGGGGATTTCCGCAGGCGGGGGCGGATCCGTCTGCGGGTGCTCCGAGGACTCAAGCCTCTCCTTGACCTGCCCGTCACCCACGGCTATTCACGCAATCGCTCATGACTGATCAGTCCCGCCGCGTCCATGAACGCTTTGAAGTCGAACTCGACGTCACGGTGTTGCACGGAGACAAAGAGCTCGCCGGCAAGACGATCAACGTGAGCATGGGTGGCATGTTCATCGGTTTCGAAGAGTCGCTGCCGTTCGGCACGGTCGTAAAGGTACGTGTCACTCTCCCGGCGCTCAAGGAAGAGTCCGATCTGCCCGCCACGGTCCGTTGGGTCACCCCCGAAGGCATCGGCGTCCAGTTCGGCCCTCTGCGCGCCAAAGAGACCTGGGCGATGAACGAGCTCATCAAGGGCTAGGGGCTGTCGTTCGTTTCGGTTTCGTTGAGGGCGATCCGCGTCGGTCGGTTTCGTTGACGGTGATCCGCGTCTGTGGGTCGCGAAGTCGCACGATTCTGTTCCCTTCGATTCAGTTCGAGGTGATCTGCGTCGGCCGTCCGTGCGGGAGGGTCCTTCGCCGGGGTACGGCGGCCTTGCAGCTGCGAGCGCTGGCCGAGCCTGGTTGGGCGGCCCCGCGCGCTCGCGCAAGGCCGCCTCGCCGCCCGCGCCAAGGGGAGGCTGCGCTGGGGGCCCCTTGGCACGCGCGGAGCCCCCGGCGAAGGACCCTCCCGCACGGCCTCACGGGGGTCATCTGGGGTGCGCTTGTCGAAGTGCAGAATCACGCCAGTTGACTCGCCGCTGCGAGCCGAACTGAACCGGGGCATTTCCTCACCGTCAACCCGCCACGGAATCAGGTATCTGAATTTCGCTGAGTTCGTCAGTCCGTTTGGACTCATCGCGTCCAGCGGGTAGTAGCCTCGGGCTACATGCTCAAGCGACGACTTGAAGCTGCTCCTTTGTTCAGGTACATCTAACCAATGTTGACGCCCACCATGGCCAACCTCAGTTCAGCAGATGCCGTCGATTGGCTCCGCACGTTCCCGGCCGAGAGCGTGGACTTGCTCGTTACCGACCCGCCGTACGAGTCGCTCGAAAAGCACCGCGCCAAGG
>JAFDCW010001005.1 GCA_019312705.1 Deltaproteobacteria bacterium | reverse complement strand
GACGCCGAGAAACTCCTGCACCGCGGCGAGGTACCGCGCCTGGCTCGAGCCTTCGAGGTCCGACACCACGAGGACGCGCTTCACGTCGGGGCGCGCGAGATGGAATTGCTCTTTGTCCGCCGACCGAAAAGCACTCTCGAATTCGTCTAGCCGCAGCATGGCCGGCGGAGGATACCTCATTGCGCCGACCGCGGATCATGCCTCCGGAGTTTCCCCAGAGGTTCAGCCGGGAGGTTCAGCCGGGAGGTTCACAACGACGAAAATATCCGGACCGAGCAGAGTCGGCGGATCGATTCGTAGCTCCCGCCCGACGCGCCCGGCTTCGGACTCGACAGAGTGGCGGCAGAGCGCCCGGCCCCCTACATGCCGTCGGAGGTGCCCGCGTCGCCGTCGGTCGCGTCGGCCGTGGTCAGGTCGATGGCCGCGCCGCCATCGGCGTCCGCCGTGACCTCGATGGGGCGTCCCGCGATGCCCATCGTCGACGGTGTCAGCCGATAGACGTCTTCGACTTGCCCCGGCACCAGGACCGAGAAGCCGCCGTCTTCGTCCGGCGTCACCGCCACGCCCTCGCTCGGTGCGGTGAGGTTCTCGGCAACGACCGTATCCGCTGTCGTGGCCGCGCCGGCCAGCCCGAGAATCTGGGTTGAAGCGCCCATGGAGTGAAGCTCGATCAGCTCCGCTCTGACGGCCTCGCCCTGCCCCAACACCGGGTCGATCTGCGGGCCCACGCTGCATCCGAGGAGAAGAGTCAGGGTCACCCCCATCAGCAGCAAGCTTCGCATCGTGGTCATCATATCCGGTCTACTCAGCAAGCGCGATGCCACGGGCAGAAGGCGAGGCGAAACGGATGAAGTTGTACTGAGGTCGGACATTTCGTGACTCCGGGCGTGTGCATGTGTGCCAGTTAGTTCGTGTGCGGAACGAAGCGCGGCGGTCTCCCGATTCACTCAGGGGCCGCCGCGAAGCCCATCTCCCGCTTCAACTTGCGGGGGCGGGCGCGGGCTGGGGCTCGGCATCGGCGGGGGGCTCGGACCCTCCGGGGCCGGGGTCGCCAGGCTCGCTGGTACCGGGAGGGCAATACTCGGTCTCGGTTCCGTCGGAGTCGACCGATGACACGCAGCCCGAGTCATCGGGGCAGTACTCGGTCTCGATGCCGTCCGAGTCGATGCTCACAGCGCAGCCCGGGTCGGTCGACCCGCCATCGTCGGGGCAGAAGAGATAGCACTGGGCGGGGAAGCTGGCGGTGCAGACTTCGTGGCACTCGGTTTCAGGGCCGCCCGGGTCGGTCGGCTCGAAGCACTCGGTGATTTCCTCGCCGTCCGGCCCGTGGATCACGGCGCAGGGCGGTCCAACCGTGCCGCCTCCACCGTCGCCAGGTTCGCCCGGGCAGCTCCATGAGCAGGTGCTCGGATAGCTCGCGGTGCAGACGTACTCGCACTCTTCTCCGGGCTCGCCGGGGTCGACGCATCCCACGAGCACCTCGCCTTCCGCGTCGGTGAACTCCACCGCGGTGGTGCAGTCGATAGGCTCCGGGTCGGCACATGTGCGCTCACACTCGGGGGGCGTCGGATAGATGGCCGGGCAGACGACAGGTTCGCAGGTTTCGGGCTCGTCGTTGCAGTAGCTGAAGCACTGCACGGGATGGGTCGCCAGACAGACTTCGCGCACGTCTTCGCAGGCCTCTAGAGTCGCTTGCGAGAGGAGGACCACCCGTCCATCGGAGGGGCCGGTGATGGTGTCGGCGGTACAGCCTGCAAGGGCCACGACTGCGGCAAGGGCGGTGAGGAGGGTCGAGGTGAGCGGCTTGTTCATGGGGTTCTCCGTGGGTGATGAGTTCTGACCCCTAGCAAAGCAAGACGAATGCCATACGGGATTATTGGCAAAAAGGGTGCTCTGCGCCAATAGATGTCTCAATAGATGTCTCAGGATGTCTCGTTTCTATGAAGTGATACAGTTCTTGGATGCTGGAGCCGGGGCAGGTTCTCAAGCGGCGCTACCGCGTCATCCGCACCCTCGGAGAGGGGGGGCTCGGTCTGGCGGTCCTCGTCCGCGACCTCGTCTTCGACCGGGACGCCGTTCTGAAGGTGCTCCGGCCGGAGGCCAGCGGTCTCGCCTCGGTCTTGAGTCGAGAATTCGGCCTCCTGTCTCGGCTA
>JAFDCW010001004.1 GCA_019312705.1 Deltaproteobacteria bacterium | reverse complement strand
CTCGAGTCCCACTCGGTCGAGTTCGCGGTGCCGTGTCCCCTGACCGACGACGAGATCGATACGCTTCGAGCCGAACGTCTCGCTGACCGCCCGGTAGTCGCCGAGCCTGCCGAGCCGACCGAGCCGACCGAGCCGACCGAGCCGACCGAGGCCGCTGTCGTCGAGCCCGAGCCCGAGCCCGATCCCCTCGAGGGCGTGGACCTCGAAGCTCTCGCCCTCGAGCGCGCGGTTGCCCGCGGTGAGCACCTCGTCAAAGCCCGCTACGCGTGCACGGAGTGCCACGGCTCGGATTTCAGTGGTGGCGAGATGATCAATGACGCGGCTTTTGCGGTCGTCCTCGGTCCCAACCTCACGGGCGGGGAGGGCAGCAAGGTCGCCGACTACGACATCACCGACTGGGACCGGTCGGTGCGCCACGGGATCCTGCCAAGTGGGCGGCCCAGCGTGATGCCTTCCGGGGACTTCGTACTCATGACCGACCAGGAGCTGTCGGACATCATCGCCTACTTGGGCAGCGTCGACCCGGTCGACAACGCTGTGCCCGGACCGACCCTCGGCCCCATCGGTACCATTCTCATGGCCCTCGGCGAGTTGCCCTACTCAGCGGACCTCATCGGCGAACACGAGGGTGACCACGCCGCGAACCCGCCGGTCGCGGAGCCGACTGCCGAGTTCGGCCGCCACCTCGCCGCGGTCTGCACCGGATGCCATCGAGAAGATTTCTCCGGCGGTCCCATCGCGGCCGGCCCCCCCGATTGGCTGCCGGCCGCGAACCTCACCACTCACGAAGACGGCCTCGTGGGCTGGACCTACGACGACTTCGTCACGGCGCTGCGCGAGGTGCGGCGCCCCGATGGCTCCGAGATTCGCCCCCCGATGGCTGAGATCGCGCCCTACGCCGCCGAGATGACGGACACCGAGCTTCAGGCCCTCTGGGCCTTCATCGAGTCCCTCGACGCCCAGCCGACGGGGCTCTAAACAGCATCGCCTTGACCGCGATTCACGGCGCGATCTGGCCCCGCTTCCTGCGCTGCCTGCTCACCTACGAAAGTAGGCTCCGCCCGCGCGAGGAACCGGAACCACCTCGCTTGTGTCTCACGCTCAATGCGACACTGTTTCGTGGCGGCGACCCAGAAGTGCGTGGGGCCATCAAAGCCCGAGAACCTCGAAGCTCTGGTTGTCGAGGACGGCGATGGCGGTGCGGTGCACGAGGCGCCGGATGTCGTGCTTCTCCATCAGGCCGCCGACGGCGAGGGTGAGGATCATCGCTTCGAAGGCGTAGGCCATGTGGCCTCTGACCGACTGCCGCGCGTCGTCCAATGAAGGGCGAACCTCTTGCGGGAGCTGTGCCAGATACCCCTCGAGCAACTCGTCGCCGTGCTCGCGGCGGTCCGGTGGGGTCAGCCCGGTCGCGAGCAAGTACGCGACGTCTGACGCCCAGCTGCCGCATCGTACGAGCTGCCAATCGAGCAGGCCCGGCTCGCCCTCGGGGGTCCAGAAGAGGTTGCCCGGATGGCAGTCGTGGTGGACGACGGTGCGCGGTCCGCGGCCGAGGTGCTGGCTCATGCGCGCGCGATTGCTCGCATAGCGCCGCGCCCCCGGGTGCAGTTCCCGGGGCACGAGGGAGCCAGCCCGGAGCAGGCCGATCTCCATCAGCGGCCGCCCGAGGCGCTCACCCAGCATCACCTCCCGGCGATGCAGGTCGGTGAGCCAGCGCAGCTCGTGATCGAGGCGCCGGTCCTCCCAGAATTTCGCGTGCATCGCTGCGAGCACGCGGAGCAGGTGCTCGGCCTGATCCGGGGTGATCACGTCGCCGGGGCGGATGAGCCTGCACCCAGCAGAGACGAGGTCTTCGATGACGAGCTCGAAGTCCCAGGGCCGGTGGTGGGCCCGGGTGAAGCGGGGGATCCGGAGCGGGATGTCTTCAGAGATCTCCTGGGCGAGCTCCTGGTAGAACCGCACCTCCGCCGCCGTGATGCCGGCGAGCTCGGTGATGACCCTCGCGCGCAGGTTAGCGGAAGGACGCTTTACGAAGCGCATGCCTTCCGCCATCGCGACGCGCATACGCGTCGTGGTTCCTACATGGCGTTCGAGGATCCTCAGGTCACAGCTCCTTCAGCCGGGGCATCAGCTCGACGAAGTTGCAGGGCCTA
>JAFDCW010000240.1 GCA_019312705.1 Deltaproteobacteria bacterium | reverse complement strand
AGCGCGGGCAGCGCCGGCCCCCGGGTGAGCCCGTCGAGAAGCGCATCACCATGATGGTGTGAGAAATACGCCGTCGCCGGTTGCGCGGTCTTCGACGCCTACGCCCTGGGGGCGCCGCTTTCGCAGTTGTGAGACGGCTCTTGTAGGCAGACGTCCCACAATGGGGCCAGGGTCGTACCAAAATGCGCCGGCCGTCTGGCGCTGATGCTCAGCCCCCGGTAGGCTGATTCAAGAGACCCATCCTCCCCATGAGCACCGCCCAACTCGAACTCAAAGGTCCCGTCGCCCGCAGCGTGCAAGAAGCGCTGTCAGCGGTCCTCGCCCCGGACCAGGCGCGCCTCGTCTTCGACATGGCCTTGATGTTCGCCCAGCTCGGGGCCGTTCCCGAAGAGGCGTCCCGCGCTCGCACCTTCGTGGACGATTCGCTGCGCCGCGCCATCGAATCCTACGTGGGTTCAGATGCGGCCGAATCGGTCGTCGAAGGTCTCGAGCCGATCCTGTCGATGATGGGCTCCCACATCCGGATGCGCTCGGATGAACCGCCCACGGCGCAGTCCGGTGAGACCGCCACACCGCTGCTGCCCCCCGTGTCGGTACCCATAGCCCAGTCCCGGTTGATCCTGGTTTCTTCCCTCGACCGGACCAGCATTCAGGGTATCGCTCGCCAGCTCTTTGCGACCGCCAGGGTCCGGCAGATTCGCAACGTTTTCGAGCTGCTCACCGCCGTCGAGATGAACACCGGCGAGGCTCCGGTGATGGTCGTCGATTGCTCGCTGCCGGCCGTCGACCCGATGACTCTCGCGACCATGCTCCCGGCTGAGATCCAGGAGGCGAAGGTCGTTCTCTGGGGAGCAACGAGGCGCCAGCGTGACGAGCTCGAGAAGGAGGCGCCGATCGCGCGCTTCTGGGTACCGTGCCCGAGCACCACGAACCACGACCAGCTCGCCGAGCTGCTTCGTAGTTTCCTCTGAGGCTCATCCGCTCAGCGGCCGGTGAGGCCTTGGAGCACCACCCCGGTCGTGCCGCC
Organism: Deltaproteobacteria bacterium; assembly: GCA_019312705.1. Next base: position 5,735 of record JAFDCW010000240.1, on the reverse strand, counting down.
GTAGGCCGGGGCCGTCCCTGACGAGGCGACGCCGACGCCGACGCCGATACCCGCGCCGAGCACCACGACGCCGACCGCGACCCAGAGCCATGGGTTTCTCCACACGCTGTCCGAATCGATTCGCGCGAGCGAGGCCGTCACGTTGACGCGATCGAGGGGCGAGACTTCGAGATCTCGACGGTAGGGCTCGTATTCCTCGGCTCGGACGTCGATGCGATAGCTTCCGGCGTCGAGTTCGCCGGCGTAAGATCCGCGCCCGACTTCCTCTCCGTCGATTTGAATCGAGGCGCTGGTGACGTTCGACGTGATGCGCACCCGGGCCGGGTCTGTGCGCGCTGCGAGGGAGAGGGACTCGGCGACCTGGGCGCCCTCCAAGAGCGAGAGCTCGAGGGTGCCCGGGGTGAAACCCTCGAGGGTTCCGCGGATGGCGTGGGCGCCGGGGTCGAGGGAGAGGACGCGGGTGCCTCCGGCGCCCTCGACGAGTACGCCGTCGACCCGAAGCGCGGTCTCGGGTGGTGAGACTTCGAGGGTCAGAGTGGCGATCGAGGACTCGGCGAGGTCCATGAGCTCGGCGGATTGGGCGCGGCGCACGTCCTCACGCTCGATGCCCTCGGATTGGGTGAGGTAGAGGGTGAGCATCGCCTTGGCCTCGTTCGGCTTGCCGAGGCGCAAGAGAGCGAGGGCGATGTTGAAGGTCGTGCTCGGACGAGGCGCGACTGCGGCCGAGCGCCGGAAGTACTCGATCGCTTCTCCCCAGCGCTCTTCGCGACTGAGCTCGACCCCGCGGCCAAAGAGTTCCCGCGCTTCTTCGGCGGTTGCGGAGGTATCGGGCTCCGGCGAGCTGTCCTGGGCCGCAGCCGTGCCCGAGAGACAGAGGCTGAGGCCGATGAGCACGATGGCGGTCGGCCCGAGCGTCGTCGCTACCAGTCTTCGGCGATCCCCGGCAGGCGCATGGTCCCCATCGCGGTTCTGGTGGCTCGCGGAACCATGCTGGGCGTATCGGGCGATGAGTGCATCATACCTCGTGAACCCGCCATGTGGACAAGGTTCTCCCGCGGCAGCGGTCGGCGCTCGGGATCCACCGTCGCCGTCTGCGCGGCCTCTTCTGGGTCGGCGGCGGTTTCGGGATTGGCTTCTGCGGGGGCTTCACCTTCCGGGGACGGCGTTTCCGGGAGGGCGGGTTCCGGGGCGGTGCTCGGGATGGTTTCCGGCGCGGCAAATGCCTCTTGGGCCTCGGATGCGGCGGATGCGGCGCGGTCCGCATCCGCCCGTTGGGCCATCCAGACGCCGACGCCCCCGATGACGAGGGCGGCCACTGCGGCGCCGACGAGCAGGGCCCGGGGCCGATTCGTCTCCGGGTCGCGCCGGGGCCCGGGGTCGAAGGAGGCCGGCGGCGGCGGCGTCGCGTCTGCGTCGGGGACCGCCGGGAAAGGGATCCCGGCCTCCTTGGCGGCGTCGCGGAGGGCCTCGATGAGCGCCTCCATCGACGGCCACCGTTCGTCGAGCTCGTCCGCAAGGCAGCGGTCGGTGACTCGGGCGAGACCTTCCGGTACCTCCGGGTTACGTTCCGCGGTGGGCGTGGGCTGTGCTCGGACGATCTCGAGGAGCAGCTTCGTCGGGGAGTCGGAGTAGAAGGGCAGGTCGCCTGTGAGACACCGATAGAGGATCACCCCCATCGACCACACATCGGACTGCGGTCCCTGCTCTTTCCGGCCGTCGGCTTGTTCTGGCGACATGTAGAAGGGCGTGCCGATGACGGTTCCCGTTTGGGTCGAAGTGCCCCAGGCGGCGTCGACCATCTTCGACATGCCGAAGTCGAGGAGCTTCGGGCTCATGCGCTCGGTGTCATCGCGGTGCAGGTAGATGTTGTCAGGCTTCAGGTCGCGGTGAATGATCCCGCGGTCATGGGCGAGGCGCAGGGCGTCCATGATCGGGATCAGGATCTTCAGCGTCTCCTCGGGGGGGAGGGTCGCCTGCTCTTCGAGGCGGCGGCCGAGAGACATGCCGTGCAGACGCTCGAGGACGAGGTGGACCGTGCCGTCGCTCTCGTTGCCCATGTCGAGGACCTGGACGACGTTGGGGTGGCTGAGGCCCGCCGCGGCCCGGGCTTCCTGGAGAAATCGCCGAGTGAGGTCCAAGTCCCGGGAGTACTCCGGCTTGAGGAGCTTCACGGCGACGTTTCGGCCGGTCCAGTTGTGGGTCGCGTCGAAGACGATCCCCTGGCCCCCGCGACCGAGGATCGCGTCGAGTTGATAGCGCCCCGCGAGCAGCGTCCCGATGCGCTCCTCCTCCGTCAGAATGGGCATGTGGACCGACCGATGAACACCGAAGCCTTAGAAACACGCTAGAGTGGAGACGTTGCGTGGTCAAGAGCCCCTTGGTGCCTCGATGGGCCGATCTTCCGCCGTGCAGGCCGGTTTCGTGGCGGCGCTTCATGGTTCTATTGGCCGGCGGCCTCATTGGCCTTCTCACGGCCCGACCGGGCCCGCCGCTTTGGAAACACGGTACACTGGACGGGTTGGAGAGAATCCTCCGGTGCCTCCATGAGCCATTCTTGCGCAGTACGAGCCGGTCTTTGGGCCGCGTTCTTGGTCCTCTCGGCCGGTGGCTGCGAATCGCCGACGACCCAGCTCGTCGTCCTGATCCATACCGACTACGCCGTGCCCACCGAGATGGGCCTGGTCCAAGCCCGCGTCAGCGACACGGACGGCCAGGAAATCTCGACGAGCGAGTTCGTTCTGACCGACGTTGTCGACCCCACGGACCCGACCCGATTCGCGGTGCCCTTGTCTTTTGGCATCGTGCCCGTGGGCAACGACGCGGACCGCCGGATCGTCGTCGAGGTCGACGCCATGGGCCGTGGCGGGCGGCTGCTCTCGACGCGCCGGGCCGTCACGGGCTTCATCTCTGAGCAGACGCTGCTCTTGCCGATGTTCATCGCCCGGGCCTGCGAGGAGGTCGTCTGCCCGATGGAGCGGACGTGCACCGAGCTCGGCTGCGTCTCCGATGTCGTCGACCCGGACACCCTGCGCCCAGTCGACGGCGGCGGTGAGCTCCTCGACAGCGGGGTGATGGATTCGACGATCGCCGATTCCGGGATGGATGCGGCCGACACGGGCTCCGATGCGGGAGACTCGGCCATCGACTCGTCCATCGACTCGTCCATCGACTCGTCCATCGACTCGTCCATCGACTCGTCCATCGACTCGTCCGGCGACGGGGGACGGGTGCCCCTCGATTGCACGACGCCTTGCACGTGCACCGAGGGCTTCTGTGATGTCGCCTGCGCGATGGGCAGCGTCTGCGACGTCACCTGTGAGGGGACCGGCTGCGACGTGTCCGCGACCGACGGGCGCGACGTCTCGGTGACCTGCGCTAGCGGTGCTACTTGCACGGTCAATTCGGTCCGGCGTCGTCAGACCGATGTCGTGTGCCGGGACGGCAGCACTTGTGATCTCACGTGCACCGACACCAATCGCTGCGAAGTCGCGTGCGAGGGCAGCGCGAGCTGCGCCCTCACCTGCGTGCGCGCTGGGCCGTGTCGGATTCTCTCCTGCCCGGCTGCACTCACCTGCCCGGGCGGCGTCCTCGTCTGCGGCCGCCCCTGCCCGTGACCTGAGTCGCTCCGACGGCTACGGCTGCGCCGTCAGCTCCGGCGGCGGCGCCGGCGGTAGCGCTTCTCGAGCATGGCGTAGAGGGCCCGCAGGCCCATGGCCTCGCCGCCGGCGGGTCTCCCGGCGGCGCTGCCGGTGTTGTAGCCCATGGTGTCGATGTGCACCCAGGAGCGCTTCTTGCTCACAAACTCCCGCAGGAAGAGCGCTGCGGTGATCGCGCCGCCATAGGAGACGCTCGCGATGTTGTTGAGGTCGGCGACGGGGCTATCGAGATAGCGTCGGTAGGGCTCGTGCAGCGGCATGCGCCACAAGGGGTCGCCCACTGTGACGCCGGAGCTCAGGATGTCCTCGGCGACCTTGTCGTCGGTGCTGAATAGCGCCGGGAGCGTGGTGCCGAGGGCGACCCTCGCAGCGCCGGTGAGCGTCGCCGCGTCGATGATGAGGTCCGGGCGTTCTTCGTCGGCGAGGGTGAGCGCGTCGGACAGCACCAAGCGGCCTTCAGCGTCGGTATTGCCGACCTCGATGGTCTTGCCCTTGCGCGAATCGATGACGTCGAGGGGACGGAAGGCATTGCCACCGACGCTGTTTTCGACGGCGGGGACCAGGACCCGGAGGCGGACTGGGAGCCCCGAGTCCATGATCGCGTGGGCCAAGCCGAGGACGAGGGCCGCGCCGCCCATGTCCTTCTTCATCATCTTCATGTTGGCGGCGCCCTTGAGGTCGAGGCCGCCGGTGTCGAAGCACACTCCCTTGCCCACGAGGGTTAGCTTGGGCTTCTTTGGGTCCCCCCAGCGCAGGTCGATGAGGCGCGGCGCCCGATCCGAGGCGCGGCCGACAGCGTGAATCGCCGGGAGCTTTTCGGTGAGCAAATCGTCGCCGACGGTCATCGTCACTTCGGCGCCGTGCGTTTCCGCCAAGGTCAACGCCGCGGCGGCGAGCTCCTCGGGGCCCATGTCGTTGGCGGGTGTGGTGATGAGGTCGCGGGTAAGGCAGATGCCCGTGAAGAGTCGAGCGACCTTTTCGCGGTCGACGCCCCGGGGCCAGCCGAGGGTCGCGTAGCGGCGCTCATCTTTCTTGTACTTGGTGAAGCGGTACGTGCCGAGAGCCCAGCCGAGGGCGGCGTTTTCGCCGAGGCCGGGGCTGAGGCGCCCCGCGAGGTGATAGTCCCCGGCCGGTAGTGCCGCCGGCAGCGGCGCAAAATCCCACGGGTCGTTGCCGCGGGCCCCGATGACGACCGCGTCGAGCTTCCCGGAGCGCGTCGGGACGAGCAGCCGCTTGCCGGCTTGGCCTTCGAAGGCGTTTGCCGCGGCCCAGTTGCGGAGGAGGGGTGATTGGCGACCGATGAACCGCCCGAAGCTCTTCTTTTCGACCAGGTGGATCGGGGTGGAGCCCGTCTTCTTCGCGCTGAGGTATTTCATCGCGATCCTTGTACCAGCCCGTCGGCGTTTTCGGCGGAACAGCGGGCCGGCTCGAGAGGATGCAGCGCTCCCCGAGGAAAGGACTTCCGGCCCAGGCCTCGTTGCTCCATGAAATCACGCATGAATTTGTCGGCGCGATGGGGACCTGACGACACGTCGTCGAGTTCGTCGAGGAGAGGGTCAGGCCGCGGTGGTCTGGCCCTTTCTTCTTTTCTGGCCGCGGTGCTCCCAGAGATCCGCGTCGAGTTCGGCGATCATGGCGTCCCCGGTGAGCTCCGGAGCCGCTGCGCCGTGGAAGTACTTCATGAGCCCGACGCGGTCGTAGTGGCCCTGGATGCGTTTGCTGAGCAGGCCAATTTCCCGGAGGTTCGGGACCAATCGGCTGAACATCACTTGGCGAAACTCCTCCATGCCGGGGGAGTGGTTCATCACGTTGCGCCATTGGGCCCGGGTGATCAGCCCCGAGAACCACTCGTCGTAGACCTCGTAGGCCATGAAGCGGTTCTTCATCAGGAGCGCGACCTCGAAGGTCCAGTCCTCGCGCTCGCGTCGCTCGGATTCACTGAGCTCTAGCTTGATGTGATCGCGAAGGGCCAGCACGCCGTAGTGCACGTGGCGCGCTTCGTCTTGGATCACGTAGCGGAGGAGCTCCCGAAGGAGAGGCTCCTTGCTCATCTTGTAGAACGCGCCGAAGGCCACCAGG
>JAFDCW010001003.1 GCA_019312705.1 Deltaproteobacteria bacterium | reverse complement strand
AGGTCCAGACCATAAAAATGGGCGACCTGACGACAATCGTCGGCGAGGTCAGCCGGCCCGAGGTGCGGGAATGGATCTACGGCGTGCTCTTGGGAATCGCCGCCGTCGACGGGATCGCCGATGGCGAATCGGAGACCCTCGGATGGTTGATGGATGCTTGGTCGTTGGCCGGTTGATCGATGTCCGGGTCGGCGCAGCCTCTTGGCCGGGGATCTTGGCGCGGGTTCCTGGCCCGGGTCGTTTTCCGGGCTCGACAAGAAGCCGTGCCGACAGGTATCAAGTAGGATGAAATGACCGGCGGGGAGGACAACCCGGAGGGGCCCGGGCTCGAGCCGACTCTCGTCGTGCCGCCCGCGAAGACTCTCGGGGGCAAATATCAGCTCGGCCGCATGCTCGGCGAGGGCGGCATGGGCTCTGTTTACGAAGCCGAGCACGTGGGCCTCGCGAAGAGAGTCGCCATCAAGCTGCTCTCCGAGAACTACGCCGAAGACGAGATCTTCGTGAAGCGCTTCCGTCGCGAAGCGCGGGCCATGGCCGCCGTGACCCACGACAACGTGGTTCAGGTCATGGACACCGGAGAAGACGAAGACGGGATCCCCTTCATCGTCATGGAGCTCCTCGAGGGTGAACCCCTCGCGTCGGTGATCCGCCGCGAGCGGGTCCTCACGCCATCGGCGGCGACCGACATCGCAGCCCAGGTCCTCGCGGGCCTCGCAGCGGCCCACAAGAAGGGCATCATTCACAGAGACCTGAAACCCGCCAACGTCTTCCTCACCCAGACCGAAGACGGACACCAGCGCACGAAGGTCCTCGACTTCGGCATTTCGAAGTTCTCGTCAGACCTCACCAACGTGAACATGACCGCCGAGGGCGCCGTCATCGGAACACCGGCTTACATGTCCCCGGAGCAGGTGAAGGGGCGCTCCGACGTGGACCAGCGCGCCGACCTCTACGCCGTCGGCGTGATGCTCTACCGGATGCTCACCGGACGTCTACCCTTCGCGGCAAAGAAGCCGCGGCAGATTTACGACAAGATTCTGAAGGGTGACCCCAAGCCCATACAGACGCTCCAGCCGACCGTCCCCGATGCCCTCGTGGCCGTGGTGATGAAGGCGATGTCCCTGCGCAGGTCCGAACGCTACGCCACCGCGGAGGAGTTCTTCGAAGACCTCCGGGGGGCGATGCCCGACATGGAAGCGACGGGCCCTCTGCCGGTCATCACCCGGAGCTCGGCCGGGGGCTCCCTCTTTCCGCCGACCGGGACCGAGTCGGGCCCGACGCGAGATGCCCGGGGCAGTGGGGCACCCTCGTTTCAGGCAACGACTGGACGTGTCCGCGAGTCGCAAGAAGGCGGTGGGCAAGGACCCGGACCCAAACCAAATGCCCTTCTCCTCGGGCTGCTGGCGGCGGTGCTGCTCGCGGGGGGGGTAGCACTGATCTACAACGCCCGCTCGAATGGGGCCGCGAACACCACCGCCGATGCGGGGCCCGAAACCGAGGGCCCAGACGCCCAAGCCGGCGCGGCAGCCCTGACCGGAACCCCCATCGTCTACGGGGTCAGCCGCTACACCGAGCTCGGGTCGATCCACCGGACCCACGACCCCCTCGTCGCGTTCCTCGAGGGCCACCTGAGGCGCCCCGTCGAGCTCCGCGTCGTCGAAGACTCCCAGCTGGACGACGCCCTCGGCAACGGCGAGCTGACCTTCGCGGCGCTCTCCGCCCAGCGCTACGTCGAACAGCGAGGTGCCCACCCCAGCATGCGCCTCGTGGCCACCGGGGTGAACCCGGGCGGTGCGTCCTACGTCGGCGTCGTTCTGGTTCAACCGGACTCCGGCATCGAGTCCCTCGACGGCCTCGTCGGCAAGGTCATGTGTTTCCCGGGAAGGGATTCGACGAGCGGCTACCTCTACCCCGCGGCTCTCTTCCGCGGCGCCGGCATCAACCCCGTAAGTGACTTCCGGTCGGTGAACTTCCACCAGGGAGACCACTCGGCGACGCTCCGGGCCCTCGCCGCCGGGGACTGCGACGGCGCCGCGGTCTATGCAGCCGCCATCGCCGAGGCCGGCTATCGGGTGCAGAGCTTTCATCAAATCGCCTCGACCCAGCGCATCCCCAACGACGCCTACGTGATCGCTCCCGGGGTCAGCGCCGAAGACTC
>JAFDCW010001002.1 GCA_019312705.1 Deltaproteobacteria bacterium | reverse complement strand
CGAAGCGTCGGGCGATGGTTCGGGCGACGGCGAGGGGCTGGGCGGCCATGTCGGTCGTATGGCCGGTCACGCGGCACCGGAGGAAGTCCGAGAGCAGGGCCGGGGGCACGGGATTCCCGGCGACGACCGGCAGCACGTCGCGGGTATGCAGGTTCACCAAGGTGGCTTCGTATACGCGTGTGGACGGGGCGTAGGCGACGAGGGTGGGGTCCTTGCGACTCAGATCGGGCAGCGCCGGCTCTTCGAGACGCACGACCTTCGGGGCCGGGTCAGCCAGAGACGGTGCCCCGGAGCGGCCTGGCCCCGGGAGGGCGTCTGCGGAGCCAACGCGGGCGGCAGCACTCACGGCAACGAGGCTGAGGGCCAGGAGGGCATGCCGAGAAATCGTACGCATCGACTCGCCAATTGTGTCGAGTCGGCGCCGGATGGGCAAATGACTGCGGTCTACTGCCCTCTACTTCGAGCTACTGAATGACCGGCAACAGCGCGTTGAGGGAGCCGACTCGGTAGCCCTCGAGGTCGAGGGTCACGAACGCGAAGCCGTGGGAGCGGCCGGCGAGGGCGATAGCATCCCGCTCGGCGAAAGCGGCCTCGAGTTCGGCCTTGGCGACTTCGATGCGGGCGAGTTCTCCGTGGTAGCGCACCCGCACCTGGCGGAGGCCGAGGTCTTTGAGGGCCGCTTCGAGGCCGCCTATCTGCTCGAGGCGCGCGGGGGTGACCTCGGTGCCGTAGGGGATGCGCGAGGCGAGGCACGCCGCCGCGGGCTTGTCCCAGATCGCCATGCCGAGCTCTTTGGCGAGGGCACGGACCGCTTCTTTGTCGATGCCCGCTTCGATGAGGGGGCTGCGGACCTTCGCTTCGTCGGCGGCGACGAGGCCTGGGCGGATGTCGCCGAGGTCGCCCGTGTTGGTGCCGTTGACCGTCCAGGCAAATCCCAGCTCCCGGCGCTTGGCCTCGGTGATCCGATAGAGCTCGGTCTTGCAGAAGTAGCAGCGATTCGCCGGGTTCGATCGGTAGCTCGGGTCCTCGATCTCGAGGCTCTCGGTGAAGATGTGCCGGGCCCCGAGCTCTTCGGCGACGCGGCGGGCATCTTCCCGTTCGCGGGGAGCGAGGGCCGGGCCGACGGCGGTTAGGCCGAGGGCCTGGTCACCGAGCACGTCGGTCGCGACCTTGAGCACCAGGGCGCTGTCGATGCCGCCACTGAACGCCACGACGACGGACCCCATCTCCCCCAACGTCGAACGCAGCGCTTCGAGTTTGCCGTGCACCGGGGGGTTCTAACGCCAGAGCCGGACAGCGGCCACCCCCCGGGAAAACAGGAAGCGTGTATGCTGCGCGCCATGTCTTCCCTGAGTCGCGTCAAACCCTGCTCTACAGGGTCATTTTGCCCCTGGGCCCTCGGCGCCTTGGTTCTGGTATCGACGGGGCTGCTCGGGGCCTGCGAAGACTCGGAAGCGGAGGCCCGGCCGGTATCGGAATCTGCCCCAGAGGCCCCTCCCGAGCCCCCGCGGGTCCACTCCCGCAGCGTCGACCTCGCCCCGGGCGCCTCGAGCCTGCGTGACCAGCTCGCGGCCCACGTGCGCGAGGCTCAGGCCGACGGCCTGGTGCCGGTCGCCTATACGCACGCCGAGTGGTGTCCTCCGTGCCAGGCGATCACCCGGTACGCCGAGGACCCGTCGATGCGGGAAGCGTTCACCGGGGTTTCGATAGCCGCCATCGACATCGACCGCTGGGGAAGGCCAGAACTCGGGGGCCTGGGAATCGGGCCGAGCGTGCCGACCTGGTACGCCCTTGGCGAGGACGGGGGGCCCGCCGGGCCGTCGATCACCAGCAGCTCCTGGGGTGAAGACGTGCCCCCCAACATGGCCCCGGTGCTGGAATCCTTCTTCGAAGAACTCGGTGTGCGACGGTAGTGTGTTGCGCGATGCACCGCGGTCATCTCGGGCTTCAACGCCGCCCATGTCGCCGAGTTCATCCTTCGGGTCGCGACTCTCTGACCTCGAGCCCCGACTCCTCGAAGCCGTCGGTCCCCGACGTGTGAACCCAGAGCTTCGTCTCCTTCACCACGCCGGCGACGACGCTCACCACGATGAACGCGCACGGCCACATGAGCTGACCGTCGTTCGCGAAGGTCGCTGCGTCTTCAGCGCTGAAGTACG
>JAFDCW010001001.1 GCA_019312705.1 Deltaproteobacteria bacterium | reverse complement strand
CCCCCCCCCTCAGCGCTCCTCAGCGAGAGCCCCGCGGTACACCGCGAGGTACTGCCGCGCCGCCCGGCCCCAGCCGAAGTCGCGGGTCATCGCGGTGCGCTGCATCGTTCGCCAGGTGCCCTCGGCGTGCTCGAAGAGGTCGATGACCCAGTGGATGGTTCCCGCGAGGGCCTCAGGGGTCGCGAGGTCGAAAACGAAGCCCGTCGCCCGGCCCGTGGCGACCTCGTTTTCGGTCGCGTTCACGACAGTATCGGCAAGGCCTCCGGTGTTGCGGACGAGGGGCAGGGCGCCGTAGCGCAACGCGTAGAGCTGAGTGAGGCCGCAGGGCTCGGACCGGGACGGGACGAGGACGACGTCGCTCGCGGCCTGGATGAGGTGCGACAGGTGCTCGTCGTAACCGATGACCGTCGCAACACGTCCCGGGTGGGCGAGGGCGAGGGCGCGGAAACCCTCTTCGAGCTCGGCCTCGCCGCTTCCGAGGACGACCAGTTGGCCGCCGCGGTCGACGATGGCGTGCGCTGCCTCGAGGAGCAGGTCGAGGCCCTTCAGCCAGGTGAGGCGTGCGACGACGCCGAAAAGCGGGGCGCCCGGATTGCGCGTGAGCCCGACGCGCTCTTCGAGGTCTGCCCGCGCCTCCGCTTTGCCCTCCCGGACGTCGCTGATGCCGTACCTTCGCCCGAGGTGTGCATCGTTCCCCGGCGCCCATACGCCGTAGTCGACGCCGTTGACGATGCCCGTGAGCTGATCCGCGCGAGCCGAGAGCAGGCCGTCGAGGCCGAAGCCTGCATCGGGGGTCTGGATTTCCCTGGCGTACGTGCGGCTGACGGTGGTGACCCGGTCGGCGTAGAAGATGCCCGCCTTCAGGAAGCTCACGCCGCCGTGGTATTCGACCCCGTGGATCTGGAATGCCGACGGTGGCAGCTTCAGCTCCTCGAAGACCTCGGGGCCGAAGTGCCCCTGGTAGGCGAGGTTGTGGATGGTCATCACGGTTCGCGTGGGCAGGCCACGGGCGCGCACGTAGGCGGGGGCGAGGCCCGCCTGCCAATCGTGGCAGTGGAGGACCTCGGGGACGAACGCATGATCGGCCCCGGCCGCGAGCTCCGCGGCGACCCACCCGAGCCCCGCGAAGCGACGATGATTGTCCGGGTGGTCAGCCCCGTCGGTGCCGGCGTAGGGGCCCCCTTCACGGATGAAGTGCCCAGGGCAGTCGAGGACGTAGACGGGGGCCGCTACGCCCTCGAGGTACCCCGCGAGCAGACGGGCCTGGCCACCCCGGAAGAGGTCCGGCACTTCGAGCACCGTGTGCCCGACGCGGAGCGCGTCGAGGACCGGGCCGTATCCGGGCAGGAGTACCCGGGCATCGATGGCTCCGTTGTCTAGAGATCGGAGCGCGGCCGGTAGGGCAGCGGCCACGTCACCGAGGCCCCCGGTCTTGACCAGGGGATAGAGCTCGCTCGCTACCGAGAGGACGCGCATCGCGGGGTGCCTCTACGACACATCACCCGCGAGCGTCCAGCAAGTCCAGCATGTCTTGGGTGATCAACGTCACGCCGCCCTCGGTGCGACAGAAGCGCGCTGCGTCGGCTTTGGGATCTTCCCCGACTACCAGGTCTTCGGGGATCGTGCACGCCCGGTCGATGACTACTCTTTTGAGGCGGGCGCCGCGGCTGATGGTCACCGAGGGCAGGATCACCGCGCCCTCGATGGTGCAATAGGAGTTGATTCGAACCTCGGTGCCGATGACCGAGCTGCGGATCGTCGAGCCACTCACGATCGACCCGCTGCCGATGATGCTGTCGACGGCGAAGCCCCGGCGGCCGTCTTGGTCGAAGACGAACTTCGCCGGGGGAAGCTGGAGCTGATAGGTCCAGATGGGCCACTGGGAGTCGTAAAGGTCGAGGGCCGGGGTGACCGACGTCATGTCGATGTTGGCAGACCAGTAGGCCTCGATGGTGCCGACGTCGCGCCAGTAGGGCTCGGTCTGTCCACGGCTGTAGATGGCGCTGTCGCGTAGGCGGTGGGCGCGGACGTCGGCTGTCTCGACGAAGTGCGGGATGAAGTCTTTGCCAAAATCGTGGGTGCTCGTGTCGACTTCGGAATCACGCTCCAGCTCTTCATAGAGCTTTGCTGCATTGAAGACGTAGATGCCCATCGACGCGA
>JAFDCW010001000.1 GCA_019312705.1 Deltaproteobacteria bacterium | reverse complement strand
ACCACCTGCCCGCGCAATACTTGGAGGAGGCCCTGGATCTCGGTGCGCACCTCGGCCTCGGGGCGGGTGAGCAGGAAACGTTCGAAGTAGTCTATCGCTGCTGCCTTGTCGCCGCGCTGATAGTGGGCGAGGCCCATGAGGTAGAGCGCGTCCTGGTCGTCCTTGCGCTTGAGCAAAGCCTGCTTGCCCATGCGCAGTGCCTTATCGAGCTCGCCCATCATGCGCAGGGTGTGGCCCGCCCCGATGATCGCCCCGAGGTAGTCGGGGCTCAGTTCGAGGGCGGAGAGGTAGGCCTTCAGGGAGCGCTGCCACTCCTGGGTTTCGAAATACGCCGCGCCCAGATAGTGGAGGGCGTACTCGTTTTCGGGGTCCTCTTCGGCGACGCGCGACAATACAGCGATGGCCGCCGTCGCGTCCCCCTCGCGGAGGATCTCGACCCCATCCTCGACGGCATCCCATCGGGCGTCTTCGATGCTCACGGCTCTCGCTCCTCAGCCGCGGTTACCGAAGTCGATCGAGCCGGCCTTGTCGCGGTCCCGAGGCGCGATGCCCGATCCCAGGAAACCGAGCGCCAGGAGCAACCAGATGCCCGCTCCGCCGAGCAGCGTCACGCCGGCGAGGCTGGGATTTTCGAGGCCCCAGTAAGCTGCCGCCGCGAGTCCGAGGAAGACCACTGGCACGGAGGCGCTGATGATGCGCCCCCGGCGCCTGCGCGCCTCGGTCTCGGCCTTCGCCTGAGCCGCGAGCTCTTTGTTGGCCCGCTTGTCCTTCTTCGTCTTGCGCTTCGCCTTGCCCATGATCGGTCCCGACTCTAGCAGTATTTCACATAGCGGCCCGCTCGGCCCCTCTTACCGTGAAATCCTTGCGTCAGGACCGCAAGTGCGTACCTTGCGGGTGTCCTCGGACAAGAAGGAGAGCCATGACCTGGGTCATCGGAAGAAAGCTCATCAACTGCGAAATTCGCTCCCGTGACGACCTGAAGGTCGGCGTGGTCGCGGAACTCGAGGTCGACGTGAAGACTTGGCAGGTCAAGGCTCTCAAGAGCGAGGCGAGTCGCCCCCTCCTCGAAAAGCTACACCTCGACGAGCCTTCGATTACGGGCGGTCGCATGGTCTACATCGACACTTCGAAGATCGATCGCTTCGAAGCCGGCATCATCTACCTCAACGTCGACGCCCGGGACCTAGCGGAGCTGCGCTGGAAGAAGATGCAGACGATGTTCTGAGCGGCGCCCGGCGCCCTACCCGTCACTATCCGGGGGGCGTCACGTGGATCACTCGGAGGCGCCGAGGGCCCTCGACCACGCCGTGAGCCACGGCGCCAGCGCCCACGAGGAGCGCGTGGGCAGCCGTGCCCTCGGTGAAGGCGAGCTCGGTGCTCGAGCGCCCGCCCCCGTGTGTACAGGTCACGGGCATGGTCACGACGATGTCGTCTGGGTGGTTCTGGGCGGCGTTCTCGGACGCGTTCCCGGCCTCGTTCTCGGAGGGGTCGTCATCGCCTGCGGGTCGACGCACGATGACCGTCGCCGCCCGAACAGCGCACGACTGGCGGGTTCCGATGAGCCCCGCTTCGGTCGCCACCCGGGAGAAGTCGAGGCCCCCGGGCGAGGCGGCGCGAGACGGAGCCGCGGGTTCGAGCGTAGCCGCTTCGGGCATCGGCACGGTGCGCGACGAGACGTAGGCGACCCGGCCACGAGTTCCGTCTTCGCTGAGCCCCTCCACGACGACCGAAAGCCACCGCGCAGTCTGCGGACTGGTCACCGCCGCCGCGAACTCATCCTCGGCGTCGGGCTCGTCGAAGCGCACGTCGACCTCGTAGCCCGTCGCCTGATTTCCGCAGCGAACTGTTCGCCGGCGAACGCCATCCTCTCGGACGACCGGCTCTCCGACATGACGGACCACGCAGGTCCGGGTCGAACTTCGGTACCGATCCGGCTCGAGAACGAGACGTCGAAAATCGAAGGGAGGCAGAGGCTCGGGCAACGGCGGGGCGGTCGGTGGGGCCGCTGGGGACTCCGGGTGTGGCGGAGGCGGCGACGCCGGCCGCGAATCGTCGCCGCAGGCCAACAGCCCAATCGGCCCGACGAGCCAAAGGAGCGCCAAGGCCGTCAGCCCTCTGCAAGGCCGGCTCACTTCAAGAGCGCACGGCTGATGACGATGCG
>JAFDCW010000999.1 GCA_019312705.1 Deltaproteobacteria bacterium | reverse complement strand
GCCACGGAGACATGGCCCACGAGGGCGCCGCTTTCGTAGGTCAGGGCAGTCTGGATGTTCAGCGGAGTGATGCCCGGGACGACGAAGCGATACACGCCGAGGTCCATCTCGAGATCGGGGGCGAAGATTGGTCCCGCCGCGTGCAGCGTGCCCTGCAGATGGCCCTCGACGTCATCCGGGAGCGCGGTGTCGGTGAGGTGTTGCACCACGCCGAGGTCGAGGCCGTTGACCGCGAGGCGCACGTCGTAGATGCCGCCTTCGAGGGCATCGAAGGGGTTCGGGATGTCTGCATCGAGGATGCCCGTACCGACCATCGAGAGATTTCCCCGGTCGCCGAGATCGAGGCTCGCGTCGTAGCTGAGGTTGCCTTCTGCGTATTCAATCAAGTAGCTCGCGTTGACGTTTTCTACGTCGGTGAGGTGGCCGTTGCGCAGGGCCCCTTGGATGAGCAGTTTGGGGCGGAGGAGGTCGCCTTCGAGGCGGACGTGGGCGTCGGCGCGCCCCCCGACATCGGGCACGGCGTCTCCGACCAGGGCGCGGAGGGCCGCGAGGTCGAAGTCCTGGAGCAGCGCCTCGAGGTGGTCTTCGCCGCGGAAGCGGACCGTGCCCCAGCCTTCGAGGCGTTGGGAGCCGTTCGTCAGGGCCGCGCCATCGATCTCGATGAAGCGGTCTGGGTCGAGGACGACCCGCCGGGCCTGGCCCGTCCACGTCTCCCCACCGTAGCGATACTCGAGGCGCTCTACGTCCAGACTCCACTCGTCACCGCGGCGCGATGCCGCCGCCGCGAGTTCGAGGGCCCGCCCGTCGCCGGTACGGAACGTGCCGGACCCGTTGTAGACGCTCGGCCCGCCGTGCAGCGTGACGTCCGTGGTGCCGAGGGGGTAGCCCGCGATGCTCAGGCCTTGTCCGTCGACCGCGAGGCGGACCCGAGGATGGGCGAGATTGCCGCGAGCGCTTCCGCTGAGCCGCAGGGTGCTGGCCCGGAGCTCGCCGTAGACCACGTCGGTGAGGGTGATGGTGCCCGAGAAATCGAGATCCGGCCGGTCCGGGCCGAAGGTCTCCAGGCGGGCGTCGATCGTGGCGGCGCCCGCGATGCCGGGCATCACGCGACGTGCGTTTCGGTCCCGGGCGAGATCTGGAATTCGTCCCCGGATGCGTAGGCGCGCCGAGCCATCGAAGTCGACCTCTCCGCTTCCGCGAATGGTCCCGCCGGCGTAGGGCGCGGTCACGCGGTCGATGCGTACCGAGTCTTCGAGCAGGACGCCCTCGCCGCGCAGCGCCGGCACCGCCCATCCTTCGTAGGTCAGGGGTTCGAGTTCGATCGCGATCCGGGGCGGCGCGTCGGGGTCCTCGCCGTCGATCTCCATGGAAGCATGACCTCGGACCCGAAGGTCCGGCGCCCCAGCGACGAAGTCGGCCAGGGAGAGTTCTTCGGTATTGCCTTCGATGCGCACCTCGCCGTCGGGTCCGAGGGTGCCCGTCAGCTCGGCCCGGCCGCCCTCGGTCTCGACGTCGACGGTCATCGCGAGGGTGTCGTCTGGGTTTCCCTGGAGGCGGAACGAGCCTTCGATGCGCGAATCGAAGAGGTCTGCCCAGTCGTAGCCCAACTCGCTGAGGATGCGGGCCTCCGCGGGGTCCGCCTCGACGAGCACGTCGAGTTCTTGCGGGTCGTCTCGGTCGCCGCCGTCGGGCACACGGTAGGTCACGCGGACCCGCACGTGGTCGGTTGGCCCTTCTTGCCGTTCGACGCGCCCCGTCGTCCGGAGCACCAGGCCTTCGAGGGGGTCGGTGTGGATGCGCGCCGAGAGCCGGTCGATGTGGCCGAGGAACGGGTAGGGTTCGGTCAGGGTTCCGAAGGCGCGATGGACTTCGATCTCGAGGTAACCCTCGGCGTTCGTCTCGAGGCGCCCATCGACCCGAAGCTTCGGAATGTCGATGCCTTCGAGGCCGAGGAGCCCTCCCGTGAGAGTAATGTCTTCGAGGCTCAGGCCATCGACGACGGCGTGCAGGGGGTCTCCTTCGGTCTCTTCGTCGTCCGTCTCCGGGGGAATGAACGCTTCGATCAATGACGGTAGTGCGGTCTCTCCGGCGAGCAGCCGGACTTCACCACGGCGCACGATGCCCCGGGTGAAACGCAAGGTGCCGCGCCGAGCCGCGTCGAGG
>JAFDCW010000998.1 GCA_019312705.1 Deltaproteobacteria bacterium | reverse complement strand
TAGCCACTCGTCAGATCGCGGACCGAGAGCCCGAGGATGCTTCGGCTATAGAGTGAGCCCCCCTTGGACAGGACGTGGCGACCGAGGCCCCAGCCTTCGACGCCGCCGCCGGGCACGTTCCGGGAGCCGATGACCACACCCGCGCCGTCCTCGATCGCTGCGATGAAGTCCGGCAGGTAGCGGGGGTCGTGGCTCAGATCTGTGTCCATCTCGAGGATGATCTCGTAGTCGCGCTCCAGACCCCAGCGGAACGCGTCTAAATAGGCGCTCCCGAGGCCGAGCTTGCCCGGTCGATGCATGACCTGAACCCGGGGGTCCTCGGCCGCGATGGAATCCGCGAGGTCTCCGGTGCCGTCCGGAGAGTTGTCGTCGACGACGAGGACGTGGGCCTCCGGGAGGGCCTCGAACGCCCCGGCCAAGAAGGGTTCGAGGTTCTCACGCTCGTCGTAGGTCGGGGTGACGATGAGAATCCGGGGGGCCATGGCGGCCGGAAACTACCCCCTGAAAGGGGCGGCGTCGAGCAGCCAACGGGTCCCCAGCCGTCCACCGAGGAACCCGTCCGGTGTTCCGCTGGGCGCCTCTAGGTTATCCCAGCAAAAAGCGAGCGGAGCGTCGCCATTGTAGTATCATTTGCCAATGCCTTTGTTGTTGCGCGTGGGGGCGCTCGTAGCGAGCCTCCTCCTCACGGCAGGGGCTCACGCTCAAGTTCAGGGTGGTCAGGACGGTCAGGACGCCGGTCCGGCGAGCCCTGATGAAGGGCCAGACGCCGCCGAGCCGGACCAAGGGACCGACGAGGCCGGGAGGCTCTTCTTCGAAGGCATGGCCTTCGTCGAGGCCCTCGACTGGTCGCGCGCGGCACAAAGATTCCGCGCCGCTAGGCGTCTCCGGCCCACGCCTCCGGTCGAGTACAATCTGGCGGCTGCGCTCTTCGAGCTCGGGCAGCTCAACGAGTCCGAGGAGATTGCTGTTGGCGTGCTGGAGGACCCCGCCACGGACCAAGACCTCCGCGCTTCGGTCGACCGCCTCCTCGAGCGAATTCGCATCACCGGCGGCCGGCTGACGGTGCGTCTCGAGGGACCCCGGGGTGACGAGACGGTGTTTCTCGATGCCCGGGAGATCGCATCGACGCGGGTGGGCACCGAGATGACTACCAGTGTTGGCGACCACGTCGTCGAGGCGCGTCGCGGCCAGGAGGCGGTGGCCCGAGCCGACGTCCTGGTGACCGCCGACGTGCCAGCCGACGTCGACCTCGACGTGCATGGGGAGATTGCGACTGGGGGTCTCGTCGATTCACCGGGGACGGACGACGATTCTTCCCGTGGGCTCCTGGGCGACTGGCGTTTCTGGGCGGCTGTCGGTGGTAGCGTCGCCGTCGTTGCCGTCATCGTCATCATCGCCGTCGTTGCCGCTGGGCCGGGCGGTCACGAAGCCCCGATTGCGGGCAACTTCCAACCGGGGGTACTGACGTGGGACTGACGACTCGTCACCTCCCCACGCTCTTGGTGATCTCTTCGTGGGTGGCGGCTGGCTGCAGCACCGAACCTCGCACGGAGGTTCTCCTAGTCGTGAGTACCGACTATGTGGTGCCGGCCGAAGTCTCCGAGTTTTCCGTGATGGCGTCCGGGCCCAACATGCAGATTCAGACGGCCGGGGCCGCGCTCGGGGGTCCGGGGGACCTGCCTCGGACCCTGGGCCTGGTGCACCAGGGAGGCGAGCTCGGGCCGATCGACGTCACGGTGGCGGCGCTGGTCGCGGATTCGACGGTGGTCGAGCGGCGGGTGGTCGAGCGGCGGGCGGTTTTCGCGTTCCAGCGAGGTCGCACGTTGCAGTTGAGAATTGACCTCGACCGAGAATGCACCGACGTCACCTGTGATTCTGATCTGACTTGCGAGGCCGGGGTCTGCCGTCCGATCGACATCGATCCATCCGAACTGACCCCTTGGCCCGACCCGCTGGCCATGGACTCCGGCATTCCTGAGGACGCGGGAGATGCTGCTGTCGACGGCATGGTCGAGGATTCTGGGGTCCTCGATGGCGGGGCCGATGCTGGACCCATCACCTGCGACGCCCGCTACGGTTCGTTGACCGACTACACCCCCTGCGCCGAGAGCCCAATGGGCTGCGAGTTCTATTCGGTGCCCGATACCGTCGCAAGTTGCGACTCG
>JAFDCW010000997.1 GCA_019312705.1 Deltaproteobacteria bacterium | reverse complement strand
GTGGCCACGCCGACGTAGGGCGTGAGGGTCTGGCCCGGCCCCCAGGTATTGAAATACCGGAGGCTCACCTGCTCGACGCCGAGGCCCTGGGTCACGACGCGGCAGTAGTGTTCGGCCGCCAGCTTCGAAACCCCGTAGGGGCCGAGGGGCATCGTTGGGTGTTCCTCGGTCAGCCGTGCGCCAGGCGCACCGTCGGCGTAGACGGCCATCGACGAGGCGTAGACGAGTCGCGAAACCGAGGTGCCTTCGAGGGCTTCGAGGAGCGTGAGGGTCCCGCCGAGGTTGACGTCGTGGTCGTCGCGGAAGTTCTCGACCGACTTCCGTATCGAAACCCGGGCCGCGAGGTGGAAGACGACGTGCACTCCCCGGAGAGCCCCAGCGACAGCTCCGGCATCACGGACATCGCCGACCTCGAGGCGAACCCCCTCGGGCACGCGCTCGCGGGTACCCATGGACAGGTCGTCGAGGACCACGACCTCGTCGCCCCGGTCCCGAAGCTGGGCGGCGAGGCGGCTTCCAATGAAACCCGCGCCGCCAGTCACGAGCACTCGGCGGGCGCTCATTGGGGCGCCTCGATGGCCACACGGCCATGGGGGGTCACGACGCATGTCCGAGCATCGGCATCGACGACGGCGTCCGGAAAAACGAGGGCATCTTCGAGGCGGACCGGGCCGACCTTCGCACCCGCTCCGACGACGGCGCGGGTAATCTCGGCCCCGGGGTCGACGACCGCCGAGGGGTGCACCAGGGCGCGCTCTCCGAGGCGGTCGAGCTCGCGTAAGTTCAGGGCCCAGATGTCTGAGGGGTGCGTGAGGTTCACGTCGTCGGCGACGCCCTCGGCGACACCCACCCGATAACCGTCGTCGATGAAGACCTGAATCGCGTCGGTGATTTCGTACTCGTCGCGGAGGGCAGACCTCGGAGTGCGGCGGATGGCATCGAAGAACGACACGTCGAAGAGATAGACGCCGCACCCCTTCAGCCGAGTCGGCGGGTGGTGGGGCTTTTCGATGACCCGGGTCACGCGACCGTCCGGGCCTAAGATGACGGCAAAGTTCCGCCGGATTGCCTCGGGGTCTGGTTCTTCGACGGCGGCGAGGACCGCGCCGTAGCCTTCATCGAGCATGGCGAACATGCGCGGCAGGTCCCGGGGGGTGAAGTAGACGTCGCCGAGCAAGAGCAGGAAGGGCCGGTCGACGACGGGCTCGACCGCGCCGACCGCGTGGGCGATGCCCTGGGGTCGACTCTGCTCGACGAACCGAATGTTCACGCCTCGGGCCGCCCACCCGGCGAGGGCGGTTTCGATGTCGGCGCCGAGGGTGCCCGGGGTCCCCGGAGTCCCAATGACGACGACGACGTCGGTGATGCCCGTGTTTTGCATGAGCTCGAGGTGGTGCTCGATGAGCGGCCGGTTGAGCACCGGGAGCAGCGGCTTCGGCAGGTGGGCGGAGAACGGCTGCATGCGCACGCCTTTGCCGGCCGCGAGGATCACTCCCATGTACGGCGCCTGGGACACCCGCGCAGTCTACAGGCGGAGACGCAGTCGGATCAGGAATTGACTCGCGTCGAGGGCCGTCCGGACCAGGCCGAGCTTGCTCGCTCCGCCGGCCCGGGACAGGTGGGAGACGCCAACCTCTGCCACTTGCAGCCCCTCGTGGTGGGCCCGGACCATGATCTCCGTCGGGGTCGGGTATCCCTCGGCCTCGAGCTTCGCCCCCTGAACCCACTCCCGGCGCATCAACTTCAGAGCGCAATTCGGGTCGCGCAGGCGAAGGCCGAAGAGCTGGCGGACAAAGCTCCGGAGCCCCAGGTCGGCGGCCACCCGGAGCGGGGTGTCGTGCTTCTTGCTCCGAAAGCCCGTGACGAGATCGAAATCTCCCCGGCGTTGGCATTCGAGGAGTCGGGGAATGTCTTCGGGGTCGAACTGCCCGTCGGAGTCGATCGTCACGACGAAGTCTCCCCGGGCCGCGGCTATCGCCTGGCGCAGGGCACGACCGTAGCCGCCGTTCTCCGGGGCGACGACGAGCCTCACCCGCGGGTCCGCCGCCGCCATCTTTTGGAGGATCGACCGGGTGCGGTCGGTGCTTCCGTCATCGGTGACGACGACCTCACCCGAGATTCCGCTCCGGTCGAGCACGCCGAGCCAAGAGCCGACGACCTTTTCG
>JAFDCW010000996.1 GCA_019312705.1 Deltaproteobacteria bacterium | reverse complement strand
GCTCTTCTCGAGCACAATGAAGGGACACCGGGAGCTCATCGGTCGGGCCGTATCGGGGGCCATCGATGAGTCTGGCAAGCTGGAGCTGGTCGGCGGACGCGCGGCGGTCGTAGAGGACGATGGTGGACGCGGTCACATCGACGACCCTGAGGAGCGCAGCGGCCGCCGGGTCGGCACGGCGCCAACGAAGGCCGAGGGCATTCGTACGCCGCCCGAGTCGACCCTGAGCGTTGCCCCCCGGTCTCAATCCTCGGGGCGCCGGCGATGGCTCATGGGTGCCGGGGCCCTGGGCATTGTCCTCGGTGCTCTGATGTTCTGGGGTGCCCTCGGTGGGTCGAAGTCGGTCGAGGGCAGTGGGTCGGGGGACGTGCAAGGGCCGCCGGCAAACGGGCTCGACATCGAGGCCGAAGCCGAATCGACGGAGGCCGAGAATACGTCCGCGTCGGCACAAGAGCCGCAAGAGCCACAAGGAGTGCCCGCAGAACCGGCCGGGTTGGAGGCGGCGGCCGAGGCCCCTGCCCCCGAGATTGCGCACGCCCCACCGGAAGCAGCGACCGCGCCTTTCCGACCCGCCCCGGCCAAGCGACCGGGGCGGCGGCCCCGTGCTCCGATGACGGCCATGGACCCGGCCCCGGCAGCCCGAGGCACGGGCTATCTCAGCCTCGATTCCATGCCCTGGGCCAACGTCTCCCTCGGCGGCCAGAGTCTCGGCTCGACGCCCCTCTTGCGCAGGCCCCTGCCCGAAGGAAACCACGTCTTGACCCTCGACAACCCGGAGGAAGGCCTCTCGATGACCTACCGGGTCACCGTGGTTGCCGGCGAGACCACAACCCGCCGTGTGGGGCTCAGATGACGCATCGACGGAGTGCCCCGGCAACGTGGCTGGCCCTGCTCACCTTGCTCGGGTGCAATGATTATGGCGAAACGCCCGAACCCGTCCGCGTTGGCGTAGTCACCTCGATCACCGGGGAGCTGGTGAGCTTCGGCGCGGGCCAGGTCAATACGGCCGAACTAGCCCAACAGGAGGTGAACGCGGCCGGGGGAGTCCTCCCGGGCCGAGAGCTGGATCTGCTCATCGCCGACGACCACTCGGACCCCGAGATGGGCCGGGCCGCCGCGACGAGGCTCATCGATGAAGACGGCGCCGTGGCGATTGTCGGAGCCTTTGCCAGTGGTATCTCGGTGGCCATTTCCGAGGTGACCCTCGAGCGCGGCGTGACTCAGGTTTCTTGCTGCTCTACCTCGGATCGCCTCACGGACATTCAGGCGGAGGGGGACCGTTACTTCTTCCGCACCGTGCCCCCCGATGGTCTGCAGGCCATCGTCCTCGCCGGGGCGGCTCACGGTGATTTCGGCTGTACGAATCTCGCGGTCATGCACCTCGACAACGCCTATGGCACGCCGTTTGGTGAAGCCATCGAGACGAACTTTCGGGAGCTCGGCGGCACCGTCGCCACCCGCGTTGCCTTCGCGGACGGCTTGGCCAGCTATGTCTCCGAAGTACTGGAGGTTCAGGCTACCGTGCCCGATTGTGTGGCCCTCGTCGGTTACCCGGAATCCGCGGGTCGGATCGTTCGGGACTGGAACGGCGTGCGCGATGCGCCGGCGGTTCGCTGGATCGGCGCCGACGCCATGAAGATCGACGCCTTCATCGACGAGGTCGCGAACCCGGCCCAGACCGAAGGTTTTACTGGCACTTCGCCCATCACCGCTCCGATGACGCGAAGCTACGCCACCTTCGAGACCAATTACCGAGCGACCTTCGGCACCACACCAGAGGTCTTCAGCGGCCCCGAGTTCGATGCGGTTTCGCTGACCATATTGGCGATCGCCCGGGCGGGCACGACAGACGGACTGGCGATCCGCGATAGTCTCTACGAGGTGGCCAACCCTCCAGGCACGGTCTTCGGGCCCGGGGAACTCGGAGCAGCCATGGCGGTCCTGCGTGCCGGCGGCGAGATCAACTACGAGGGGGCAGCCGGGCCGGTCGACCTGGACGGCTTCGGAAACGTGGTGTCGCAATACGAGATCTGGCAGTGGACCGAGGCCGAAGGCTTCACGACCCTCCGCGTCGTCGAACCACACGAAATTCGGTAGTCCTCCTGGGGAGCGTGCTTCACGACAGGAGTTCATTGGAGCCTCCCGCGGCCCGGGTGCTACGATGCC
>JAFDCW010000239.1 GCA_019312705.1 Deltaproteobacteria bacterium | reverse complement strand
CTCTTCTTCATCAGTTACATCGGTCCCTTCCTCGGTGAGGCGCTGAACATGTTCGCCATCACCATGGTGACTGCCTTTGGCATCGCCGTCGTGAAGGCTGGCCTCGTCATCAAGCGCTTCATGCACCTGATGGATGAGCCCAGGTTCATCTGGCAGATGAACGCCACCGCGTTGGTGTTCATGATGCTCTTGTTCTTCTGGGTCGCCCCCGACGTGATGAGCCATGAAGGCGCCAACTGGGGCAACCAGGCAGGCAACAGCATCACCATGACCGCTCACATCGAAGACTTCGACGCTGATGTTGTCTGGACCGAGCGCTGCGCGACCTGCCACGGCCAAGAGGGGCGCGGCGACGGGCCCGCGGGCACGGCGATCTATCCCCGCCCGACGGACTTCACCTCCCGCGCCTACTGGGCGACGGCAGACCACGACCTCATGGCGACCGTCATCCTCGACGGCGGAGTCGCCATCGGGCGCTCTCGCTACATGCCCGCTTTCCGGACGGCCTTCGCGGCCGGCCACGGCGGCGGTCACGCGGGCGAGGTCGATACCCTCCCCGGTGAACGGACCGAGCAGCTCATCGCGCGCATCATGACCTTCCGGCCACCGCCGGCGCCCGCGCCCGCACCGGTCGCGGTAGAGGCCCCGGAGCCCGCACCCGCGCCCACCCCGGAGCCCGTCGTCGACGACACGGTCTTCGTGGACGGCGAAGGCGTGCTTGCAGACGGCGAGGTCGTTCCGACGGGGCCCTCCGAGGCTGAACTCGCGGCTCGGGCCGAGTACATTCGCGGCCGCGTCTTCAACTGAGGCGAGCGTTTGACGGGCAGTCGGCGCCGGCCCAAGCAAGAAGTCACACCATGACCGCCAGCACCGCAGCCCGACCCCGTCCGCTCCCCCGAGGCAAGAGGCCTCCCCTCATCCCGAGCAATGTGCTTGGCATGGTCCTCCTCACCCTCACCGAGCTCATGTTCTTCGCGGGCCTTTTTTCGGCGTTCATGGTGGCCAAGGGCATGGCAGCCGACGGATGGCCCCCGGCCGGGCAACCGCGCCTGCCGGTCGAAGAGACCGCATTCAATACCGTCGCCCTCCTGGCCTCGGGGGTCGCGCTCTACATCGCCGGCCGGCGCTTCACCGTCGCCCCCCAGACGGCAAAGAGGCCGATGCTCGTCGCCATCGGCCTCGCCACCTTCTTCGTCGCCTTTCAGGGCGTCGAGTGGGTGCAGCTCGTCGGAGAGGGGCTCGTGCTCTCGACCAGCACCCACGGCAGCTTCTTCTACGTGATGGTCGGCCTGCACGCCCTGCACGCCATCATCGCCATCTTTGCGCTCTACTGGGCCTACCGACGCCTCGGGGCCGGGGTCCTGGTCAAGAGCCAGCTCACGACGGTGCAGGTCTTCTGGTTCTTCGTCGTCGGCGTCTGGCCCGTTCTATACTTCCAAATCTACCTGTGACTGCTCGCTTCATAGTTGGCCTCGCGGCCCCCGCGCTGCCATTGGCCGCGGCCCTCGTCGTGACCTTCGCCCCCGACGTAGCCCACGCGTGCCCGACCTGCTTCAGCGCCAACGACGCCAACCGGGTCGCCTATATCACCACCTTCGTCATCATGACGGTGCTGCCCCTCGCCTTCGTCGGCGGGGTCGTCTACTGGCTCTTCGGCCGCCACGCCGCCCTCGAAGCGGCGGAGGCCCAAGCCGAGGCGGACCAGGCAGACGGGCCGGCCTGATTCGATAGCGGCTGGCACGCGCGCCGCGCTCGGAGTATCGCGTGCCTCATGCGAACTCTCTCGCTCACCACCTTCAACAATACCTACAGCGTCAGAGGCACGACCCTCGACGTGCGCTCCGGCGGCTTGATGTTCACCTTCGAGCGCCGCTGACGGGGTGGGCCTGAGCGCGACCTCGGGAGCCGGTCACGTGGTCGCGACGTGCTCCTCGGGGCCGGCGCCCGCGCCCGGCAAACCCGGCAAGAACTTCGGGGTCTTCGCCCGGTAGTCCACGTAGGCCTGCCCGAGCTCGCGGGCGAGGCTGCGCTCCTCGAAGTAGACACCGACATAGATGTAGACGCTCATGCCTAGCGCCAGCACCAGGTGACTCACGGTCATGTGCGGGGTGACCCAAAGCGCCAGGAGGATGGCAGTCATCATGGGGTGACGAACGTAGCGATAGAGCCACGGCATCACGAACCCCGTTCGCTCGAAGCTGCGCCTACGCCACTGCGTAAAGGCCTGCTTGAGACCGAAGAGGTCGAAGTGGTCGATCATGAACGAGACCAATGGCACCCCGGCCCAGGCGAGTCCGTTGACCACCCAGAGGGTGATCACGAGGGGCTGTGACTCGACGTGCCAGAGCACGCCCTCCATCGGTTGCCAAAGCAGCATCAGCCCGGCGAGGGTCAGCGACGAGGCGAGCACGTAGGTCGAGCGCTCGAGGTGCTCGGGCAGGATGCGCGTCAGGCGATCCTTGAAGCTCTGGCGAGCCATCACCGAGTGCTGCACTCCCCAAGCGAGAATCAGGCCGATGTTGATGGCGAGGGCGACGCCGAACTGACCGGCCACGCCCGTGTCGACGGTCTTGGGCAAGAGGACCCCGTCGGTGAAAAATACGAGGCCGGCAAAAGCGACCAAGAAGGCCACGTAGGCCACCAAGCTGTAGATGAATCCGAACATGAACACCCCCCTTTGTGCGGGGCGTTAGGCCCCGTGGTGGGTACAGTCATGGCCCGGCCCCGTGTGACGGAGCGTGTGAGTCAGCGTCTGAAACGCGAATCGCGGCGGAATTCGGCAATTCCTCGCCGGTTGAGTCGCTCGGCAGCCGGACGAGGTAGAGTCCTCGGGGCTCGCCGTGGGCCACGGGACGAAAAAGATGCGCGTGGTCGATCCGGAGCGGGGGGGAGCATGATGGTCCGGGTCCGGCTGCTCGGCGCGCCGCATATCGCCCACAACGCTGAGGAATCCCAACCCCGGGGGCGAAAGTCCTGGGCGCTGCTGGCCCGACTCGCGCTCTCATCCCGGCCCCTGGCGCGGACCGAGCTTTCGCGAATGCTCTTCAGCGAGGCGGCCGACCCGGCCCGCGCGCTTCGGTGGTCGTTAGCCGATCTGCGGCGGAGCCTGGGACGCTCCGACCTGCTCAAGGGCGACCCGCTCACGCTCGTGGCCGACCCGCAGTTGGAGATCGATGTGCTCTGCATCGACTCCGGGGACGCGCCCCACGCCGACCTCGACGGCGAGCTCCTCGCAGGCATGGAGCCCGAGGGCTGCCCCGAGTTCTCCGTGTGGTTGGTGACCGAACGCCACGGACTCCGCGCGCGTCTCGAAAATACCCTTCACGACGCCGCCCATCGGCGCGCCGCCACTGGCGACTGGCAGGGTGCGCTGGTGCTCGCCGGCCGGGCCGTGCGTCTCAACCCCTTGGACGAGCCGCTGCAAGAGCTACTGGTCCGCTGTCTGGCGATGACCGGTGACCGGCGAAGCGCTCGGGCTCAGGTCGAACGCTGCAAGGAGCTCTTCGAAAAAGAGCTCGGCACCGAGCCGTCCATTGCGCTGCGCTCGGCGGCCGGCGCGTCTCCCCAACTGCCGGGCTCGTCGCCGGCTCCCAGCAGGTCCGCAATCGAATCGCTGCTCGAGGCGGGGCGGTCTGCGGTCGACGCCGGGGCCGCAGACGCGGGTATCGCGACATTGCGGCGCGCCCTCGCCGGGGCCAAGCAGGTCGCAGATTCGGCTCTCGGTGCACGCTGCGCCACCGGCCTCGGCGGTGCCTTGGTGCACGGCATCCGAGGCCGTCACGAGGAGGGCGCAACCTTGCTGTACGAGGCCGTTGTCATGGCGCGCCGGAGCGGTCAGAAAGCACTGGCGGCGGACGCCCTCCGCGAGCTCGCCTACATCGACGTGCAAGCCGGTCGGCGCCGCCAAGCGCTCCGTCTCCTCGACGAGGCTGCGGACCTAGCCGTCGGCGACGATTCCACGATGAGCGCGATTCTCGGTGTGCGCGGCATGAGCCTGTCCGACCACGGCCGCTATTCGGCCGCGGAGGAAACGCTTCACGAATCCGTCGACCGCGCGATCCTCTGCGACAAGCATCGGCAGGCCGCGTGGTCGTTGTCCATCCTCGCGCGTGTACACGCCATGCGGTACGAGCACGGCCTAGCCACGCAGTACCTGGAACGCAGCCTCGAGCTCGTACAGAGAGAGCGCTGGACAGCATTTGCTCCGTTTCCTCAGGCCCTCATGGCCGAAGTCCAGATGCGGGAAGGCCGGACGCCAGGGTCCGAAATCGCGGAGTCCCTCGAGGGCACCTTCGCCCTCGCCTGTCAGGTCGGAGACCCCTGCTGGGAGGGAATGTCGGCTCGGGTGATGGCATTGGTCGCCTCCCGCGCCGGCGACTCCGATGGGGCCCAGCGCTGGATCGACGAGGCCGAGACGCGCTGTGGCCGGGGGGTCAACGGATACGCCTGGATGCGGGCTTATGTATTGGATGGGCGCTGCGAGTTGATGATTCACGAAGAGCGAATGCAGGAGGCCACGGTGGCCGCTGGACGCTTGGCCGAGCTTTCGGCGCGCACGGAGCAATACGAACACCTCGCCCGGGCCCTCGCCTACCAAGGCAAGGCCGGGAACGCGATCGCCCTCATTCAGGCCCGGGCCGTCGCGAACGAAGTCGACAATGAGGCGCTGGGGTCGTGGCTCAGCGCCATCGAGTCGTAGCCGACGCAGCGCTGGACCCTGCTCTGTCGTGATCAGCCGTATACGGCGCAGTACATCGGCCGCGCGGGTTCGAGCAGAGTCACGGCGCAGATGGCCTCGTACTCGGCCGGATCGACGGTGCTCGGGCCGCCTGGGTCGCGGTAGGTGCAGGTGTAGGCGGTGCAGCGGCCGCCGGCCCCTGGTTCTTCGGCGCACTCGAATTCCGGTGCCGCCGCCATGATGGCCGCGGCGTCGGCAGAGTCCACCGCGCAAACGAAGAGGTCGTCGCAGAGCACGCCGACGGCAAATTCGCCCCCCGCGATGAAGATTGGGGTCACCCGCTCCGGGCGACAGCTCGAGGCGGCGGAGTCACCGGCGGCGTCCGCGGCGCTGTCGGCTGGCGAGGCGTCGTCGCCGCTGCACGCAGCGACGAGACACAGGCCCAGCGCGAGGATGATCCGGGCCCCCGCCATCAGCCTTCGTCGGGGTCGCCGGAAGACCCGGAGCCCATGCTTCCGCCTCCGCCCATGCTTCCGCCTCCGCCCATGCTTCCTCCGCCGGTCATGCCGCCCTCATCCAGAGTCAGGCCGCACTCGTTCACGAGGAACTCCACGGGCCCCGCACAGAAATCGAGGAATGCGTCCTCGTCTTCAAAAATGTCGCAAGGGGCAGCGCTCACGCAGACCGCGAAGTCGAACCACACGAAATTGCATTCTTCGTGGGGGAAGGGCTCGGTCGCCCCGAAGCACCCGTCGATGCACTCCGGGCCCGGAGGGACGCCGGCACAGGCCGATACGCTCTCGCAGATCAGGCTGCAGGCTTCTTCGATGAGCTCCTCCGGTGCAGGGGGCGGCGGAGGGGGTGGAGGACCCGGCGGAGGACCCGGCGGCGGCGGCGGCGGCCGTCCGACATCGGGCCCCGAGTCGACGGTCGGCGTGCTGCTGTCCCCCGGGGGCGGCGGGACTCCTCCATCCGAGGCGTGGCTGGAGTAGCACCCCGCCGAGGTCCCCCCTAGGAGGAGCGCCGCGGCGAGAAGGCCAGCGATACGGATGACGGGTTTGCCCACGGCGTCAATTCTGCCCCGCCTGGGGATCTCGCGCCACCCTTGCCATGCGTTCCCGGCGAGGGCCGGGCCGTTCACCGCGACGAGGAGAGCGCCCGGCCGCCGTCGATGCTGTGCAATCCGCCGGTAATGAACGCCGCCTCGTCGCTGACCAGGAAGGCCGCCAGGGCGGCGACTTCGTCGGCAGCGCCCACCCGTCCGAGGGGATGGGTGCCCTTCGAGTGCTCGAGGAACGCCGAGTAGGCGGTCTCGTCCATGCCGCTCTGCTTGTGCAGTTCCGTGACCACCACGCCGGGGTTGATGGCGTTGACCCGGACGCCCCGTTCGGCGAGCTCGAGGGCCATCACCTTGGTCATCATGTCGACCGCGGCCTTGCTGACGCAGTACCCCATGAGGCCCGGGTAGGGCCGTAGGCCGGCGACCGAAGAGATGTTCACGATCGAGGCGTTACGTCCCTCGAGCAGGTGGGGGATGGCGCGGCAGCTCAGGTCGTAGACCGCCTCGACATTGACGTCCATCATCTGGCGCCAGGTATCCCGGTCCGGTTTGAGGACTCCGTCGTAGCCGATGACTCCCGCGTTGTTTACCAGGACGTCGAGGCCCCCGAGCTCGGCCTCGGCCCGAGCCACGGCGGCCTCGTTGGCCGCGGGATCGGTGTGGTCGCAGGGGATCGGCACGCAGAGCCCGCCGGTCGTGCTCACCATGTCTGCGAGGGAGGCGAGGCGATCCTCTCGGCGGCCGGTGACCGCGACGGTCGCTCCGTCTCGGGCAAAACGCATGGCGATGGCGCGGCCGAGGCCGGAGCTGCCACCGGTGATGAGGACCCGTTTGTCGTCGAGGCGCATGGCGCCAGGGTACGCGATGTCGGGACATCGTCGAGGCCGGGGGGCGGCGACATCGTCGAGGCCCGGGGGCGGCGCCTGGTGGAACCGAGAGCCGTCTCTGGCCACCCGCCGAGCCACCCCTCGAACGTAGATCGTCTACGGAAACGCCCTCCAGGTGACAGCCTGGTGATGGTCCTGTTCTTGCTCCGGTCCATCCCGTCATG
>JAFDCW010000238.1 GCA_019312705.1 Deltaproteobacteria bacterium | reverse complement strand
CTCCATGCCGCACGGTCCGGCGTCGACCGAAGAGTCCCCGGCGTCGGCGTCGCCACCATCCACCGCCGAGTCCGCGGCGCTGTCCGGGGTGGCGCCCGTATCAGGGCCGGCGTCCATGCAGCGGGGATCCGTCGGCGCGTCCACGCAGAGCGGCACCGTCTCCTTGCAGCCAAGAGAGGACGCCACGAGGCTCACCAAGAAGACGAGGAAGAGATAGTTGAATCGAGTCTGCACGGTCTGTTTCTCCGAAGCCTAATAATGAAGCGCGATGCCGCCTGGGGCGGCGCTGACGCTTGGAGCATCGTCTCCGCCGCCCGCGTCCGAGGCGAGGGCGAGGACCAACCACACGATGCCGCCGGCCAGGGCGGCGGCGCCGACGGAGACCCATACCGCGCCGGCTGTGGCGTCGGGGCGGGTGACGAAAACTTCGCCGTCCACCACCGCTTCGCTCGTTTCCCCCATCAGGGTTCCGACGCCAACGCCCACCGCGACCGCCCCCGCGGCGGCGAGGGCCCCGCCTCCGAGAAATCCCACGAGATTCGCTCCCCCTCCCGAGGTCCCGGGGCCGCCCTCTCGTTCGAGGGCCACCTCGAGGACCGCCTCGTCATCGGCACGCTCGCCGATGGTGACCTCGCGATGCGCGCTCACATAGCCCTCGGCCCGGACCGTCACCTGGTACACGCCCGGCGCCAGCACCACGCGGTCCGGCACGAATCCCCGGGGCTCACCCGCCACGACGAACTGCGCGCCCGCCGGGGTGCCGCGGACGCTCAGCCACGGCCCGGCCCCGAGGGCCCGCCGCGCGAACGCCGCTTCCAGGGCCTGACGGACTGTGCCGCCCGGTTCGCTGCTCCCGCGGTAGCTGGCGCCCCCCGTCTCGACCAGGGTGACCTCGAAAACCGGGCCGTTGCTTCGCTCCCAGATGGAGAGCACGACACCGATGTCTGCGCCGACGAGTTCCGCGGCCTGGCGTGCACATTCTCCCCGGCCACATCGAGCGATCTCCTCGGGAAGCCGCGTTTCCGCGGAAGCGTCATCGACGAGGGCGTGACCCTCGACGAGGGCACCACGGAGCGCCTCGTGGCCCTCGCCGCGAAGCGCCTCGGGGATGCTCGGATCGCCGCCCACGGCGTCGACGGGCACGAGGTACACCGCGTCCGCGGCCGCCGTGCCGGTGCAAAGGAGGACCGCGGCGAGCGAAACTACCCATCGTGAAGTTGCGCGCAGCGACATCAAAACGACCCTCCTAGCATGAGTAAGGCGCCTTCGTCGTCGACGGCCGCCGTGACCGCTGTCGATTCACCGAATAGCTCCCGCGCCAGATAGGTCAGCGGAACGGCGATGAGCGGTGCCGCCTGGGAGAGCGGAACCCAACCGAACTCGTTGTAGTTGTTTGACGCGATGCAGCGGCCAGTGGTGTCTCGGGCGGTGCACTTCCCGTCGATGACCAAGGCATAGATGCCCCAGCTGGCCAGGCCCAGGCCGGCGGCTCCGACAATCCAGCTCCACCACGGGACCCCCGACGCCTCGGGCAGCAGCAGGGGCATCGCCGCGGTCGAGAAGATTGGCGCGATGGCGGATGCGAACAGGTGCGCTGATTTGGAGTCCTCGTAGGCCTGTCGGCGAGTCTCGTAGTCGACATCGCCGGGTGCGGCGAGCCTGAAGTAGTCGTATCGACTGTCGAGCCGCACGTAGAGGCCCCACGAGAGTGCGTGGCCGACGACGCCGAGCCCTGCGAAGGTCCAACCCAACGCCAGGCGCAGGGTCGAGCTCTCAGAGGTCGAGTGCGCCGCGGGGGGCTGATCTCCGAGGCCGGGGGGGCTCCAGCCCGAAAATGGGGATGCCGGCGCCGTCGTGAAGTCGACTGAGCGGCCGTCCCGGAGCGCCACGACCGCGTCCATGATGCGCTCGCTTGGCGCAACCAGCCTGGTTTCGCGGTCCCAGGGAAGCTTCGCGGAGCTGACGGCGGCTGGAGTTTCGGTGGTGAACCGGTCCAGCCGCACGGCCCCTGAGTCCATGGTGACGAGCAAGACCTCGTGGACGCCTAGGAGCCCGCCGAGGAAGACTGCATCCTGGTGGCGTCGGCGTTCATGGCTTGCCGCCGATGAGTATTGAAGCCCGATCCCATTTCCCGTCCGCAGCGCACCGTCGAGGACCGTATCGACGTCGAGGCGTGCCTCTCGGCCCACTGCGATTTCGGCGCGGTAGAGGCGCGTGGGCCCCCGGTCGCACTGCAGCTGAACGTCGTAGCTCCCAAAGGGAAGGGACTGGGAGACGAAGGGGGTGCGGCCGAGGCGGCGGCCGTTAACGAAAACATCGCAGGGTTCTCCGTTATCCGTGAGCACCCGGAGCGACGCGCCGCCGTCTCCGTCGATCGCGGGATCAACCTCTGCCATCACCTCCCGGACGTGAGGTGGGTGCATATTTTCGTCCACCTCGAGGTCGGGGACTAGGCGGCGGCACCGGACGCCGTCCTGGCGGGCGCCGGCCGGGTCGTCGAGATCGAGCCGGGCCCGCACCATCACCAGGCAACTGTCGAAGAGGTTCTTGGCCGCCGCGGCCTCGCGGTTGAGAGCGGAAAGCGCGCGGTTCCCTATCTCGAGGCAGGTGGCTACCTGTGCCTGTGCCTCTTGGCGATGGCCAAAGGCGACCGCCTGAATGGCGCTTTGGACGCATGCCTCGAGCGCTTCGAGGTCGCCGGCGACCAGGGCCTCCGGGGGCCGCGCGTAGACGTCTCCGAGGCGCTGCGCAGGTTGCCGTTGGCCGAGGGTCACTGCTGGATCACGGCGCGCCGCGAGGGCGCTCCGGATTTGCTCGACGACGCGCCGTGCCGCCGCGGAGTCTTCCCCGTTCACGGCAGTCGCGATGAAGAGCCCCTCCGACTGTGCGCGTACCACCGGTGTGCCGGCGGCCAATGTCACCAGGACCGTCAAGGCTGCCCAAAGCCCCCTCGCGCATCGCCCCTCCACGCGGCGAGAGACTAGCAACATTCGACGAAAATCCATCCCTTTCGCGCTCCTCGGTCTCCTTGTCGGCTCATTCGGTCGAGAGTTGCTGAAATTGTCGTCCATCCGACGAGAAACTCGCTGAATGGACCGCTCTCGGCCCCGAGACAGATCGAACGGTGATCTCACCCGTCTGTGCGCCGACCCCGAGGTTCCATGCCCGCGCCGACGCGCTCCACTTCCACTGCCCTCCTCGTTCGTGCCTTTGTCACGTGCGCCGCGTTCGCTTCGCTCTCCGCTGCGGTAGCGCTCTCGGTACCTGAGCGAGCGAGGGCCCAGGGCTTTCTACTGCCCACAGCCCCCGACGCCCCGCCCCTCGCCATCGAGCATCACCGCGTCGCCGTGAGCATCCGAGAGCGAGTTGCAGAGACCCGCATCGACCAGGTCTTCACCAACCAAACCGGCACTGCCCTCGAAGCGAGCTACGTCTTTCCTCTCCCGCCCGGGGCCTCGGTGAGCGGCTTCGCGATGTGGGTCGGCGGTCGCCGCGTTCCGGGAGAGGTCCTCGAGGCGGTGAGGGCCCGGCGAATCTACGAGGGCATCGTCGCCCGCGTGCGCGACCCGGGGCTCGTCGAGTTCGTAGGAGGCCGGCTCTTCCGCGCTCGGGTATCGGCGGTCCCCGCTGGAGGGTCGCAGCGCATCGAGCTGCGCTTCACCCAAACGCTCTCGTACCACGCCGGCGTCGTGCACTACCGCTATCCGCTGCGCACCGCCGGTGCCGCTCCGCGCACCCGATCCGACATGACCGTGTCGGCGCGAATTGTCTCCCGCACTCCCATCCGCGCTGTCTACTCACCAAGCCACCCGGTTGAGGTGTCGCGCCCCGATGACCACCACGCGGTGGTCGGCTTCGAGGCGAACGGCGTAGTCCTCGATGATGACTTCGACCTCTACTACGCGGTCCAGGACCGCGACGTGGGCCTCTCCCTGCTCACCCACCGACCAGGCGGCCCCAACGAAGAGGACGGCTACTTCGTCGCGATGATCTCGCCGCGCATCGAGGCCGCCGACCGGGAGATCGCAAACAAGGAGATCATATTCGTCTTCGATACCTCCGGGTCGATGGCGGGGGAAAAGCTCGAGCGCGCCAAGGCGGCCCTCGACTACATGCTCGCCCGTCTGCGGCCCGGCGACCATTTCCAGATCGTGCGTTTCGCGACGGACGTCGAGGCCCTCTTCGGGGGAACGGCGTCCGTGCCCGCCAGTCGTGCCAACATCGACCGGGCCCGGCGATTTGCCTCGCGCTTCGTCGCCGCCGGCGGCACGGCTCTCGACGGCGGTCTCGGTGCAGCCTACGCCACCCGTTCACCGGGGGGCCTGCGCGCGCCGCGCATGGTCGTCTTCCTGACCGATGGCATGCCGACCATCGGCCAGACCGATCCCCGAGCCATCATCGACCGCGTCGGCGCATCGGCGGAGACCGCACGGCTCTTCGTCTTTGGGGTCGGCGACGACGTGAATACGACGTTCCTCGATCAGTTGGCGAGCCGGGGCCGCGGGGTCGGGGACTACTTTCGGGATGGGCGCGAGATGGAAGGGCGCCTCTCCGCCTTCTACGACCGCGTCGCTTATCCCCTCATCACGGATATCGCCCTCGAGTTCCCGGGCCTCGACGTTGCGGACGTCTATCCTC
The DNA here is from genome assembly GCA_019312705.1 of Deltaproteobacteria bacterium. The sequence continues at coordinate 2,154 of JAFDCW010000238.1, read as the reverse complement.
GAGACCTCGGCCACCTCTATCGCGGCGGCCAGCTCTTCGTCGTCGGTCGGTACCGAGGCGCTGGAGTGAAGGCCATCCGCCTCGTCGGCCAGGCCAGTCACGATGACCGCCCCCGGGTCTTTTCCTACCAGGCCGAGTTCCCCGAGCAGCGCAGTAGCAATGACTGGCTCCCTCGCCTTTGGGCCACGCGCAAGGTGGGCCATCTGCTCGACGAGATTCGTCTCCGGGGGGAGCGCCGAGGTCTCCGAGAAGAGGTCCAGCGTGTTGCTCAGCGCTTCGGCATCGTCACGCCCTATACGAACTACCTGGCCGTCGCCGACGATGAGATGCCCCCGGGCCTCGCCGCGGCGGCTCCTCCCTCGGACGGGTCGGAGTCCATCGATTCGCCGGCTCCGGTTTCGCCCGTATCCTCCGCCCCACGACCTGCGTTCGAGGGCTTCGCCGAGGCCACGAGCGACTATGACTACGCCGAAGCTGAGACCGCCGCCGGTGGCTCCAGTGGTGGGGCTCGCCGGGGAGCGCCGGCTGGGGGAGCTGGGGAGCGGGGCAGGGCCATCTCTCGCCGCCTCCGGGCGATGCGGGAGGCGGAGCGAGCCCCCGCCGGGTCCCCCTCAATGTCCTCCGGCAACACGCGCTACGTAGCCGGACGGACCTTTCGCCTGATCCGCGGCATGTGGGTCGACGTCGCCTATCGCCGCGACATGCCCACCCTCCGCATTCGCTACGCCAGTCCGGCGTACTTCGCGCTGCTTCGCGCTCGGCCGGCCGTCGCTCGATTCCTCGTCCTCGGGGAGCGCTTGACCCTCGTCGCCCCAGGAAGGCGCGCCGTCGTAGTCGACCCGAGTGCTTCGGCGGGTGTAAGCGCGACGGAAGTGCGGCGTTTCATTACTGGTGGTACCGAATGACCACCGCAATTGTCAGTGCCGCCTCGGCGGCAACCGGAGGGACCCGATGAAAAGAAATATGCTGCTCCCGCTCCTCTTGGGCGCCACCGCCGTCGCCTTCGGGCTCGCCTTGGGGCCGAGTGAGGCCCACGCGGTCGAGCTCCATTGGGACCCCGTCAGCAATGCCTGGGTACGCACCCCGACGGTGATCGTCGGCCATACGGTCGGCAGCCCCGTGCGCAATCCGCGGCGTTACTACGTGAACGTCGTTCCGCCGACTCGGGTCCGGACCGTGCCGGTGGTGGTGCCCCAGCGCCGCGTGACGGTGCACGTGCGCCAAGCGGCGCCCCCACCCCCGCCTCCGGTCCGGGTGGTGGTCGACCACGGCCGCCGCGATTCGGCCCCGACGGAGCGTGACCCGTATGCCACCGACGGCCTGGTGATCGCCGGCGCCGGCGTGGGGGGCGTCTTCCTCTTTGGCGACGGGGTGACCCACGCAGCCCTCGGCTACAAGCTGCACCTAGGCCTCGCCATCGACGCGGCAGAGTTTGCGCTACGGGCGACTTTGGTACCCGACGCGGGCGAGGTCGCCGGGCCCACGGGCTTGCCGACGGAGTCGGCCCTGTACGCCGTCGGGGCTTCGTTCAACTACCGATTCCTCGACCGCGCCGTCGTGCACCCGGTCTTTGGCGCCGGCCTCGAGACGCTCATTCTCGATCCGCGCGAGGGCGACACGGGTACGGCCTTCGCCGTGACTGGCCGGGCGGGGATCGAGTTCGCCTACCCGATATCGGATGGCGCCCTCGCCCTCGGCATCGACCTCACCGGGCACTTGCCCTTCGGGGTCACCGACCAGTACGCCGCCGACGCTGTGGCGATGCTCGATTTCGGGGCCTACCTCGACTATCGGTTCTGAGTTCTCGGCAAGGGCGCGGCGAGGCCGGCGGCGGACTCGGCGTGCCGCCGGGGGATTTCGAGAACCGCCGTCTCCCCGGCGGACTCCGGCCACGGCAGCAGGGCCTCTTCGTCCACTCGGTGAATCCCCCGATCTGGATATGGGCGCAGGCCCCCGAATCGCCAGGGCATGAGCCCGTGCCGTGCTGCGGTGTCTTCGCCGTCTGCCCGGGCGACGACCTCCGTCGTGCGCAGGAGACCGTGCATTGCGGTGACTAGGCGCACGGTCTGCTGGGTATTGGTGAGCTCTTCGGAGTGCGGCTCCACGTGCATGTCGCCGACGCGGGCGCCAGCCGTCGTGACCCGCAGGTCGATC
>JAFDCW010000995.1 GCA_019312705.1 Deltaproteobacteria bacterium | reverse complement strand
CCTCACGGTGAGCTCGAGGACCGCGCCCTCGAGTGGGCGAAGGAGATCAACAGCAAGAGCCCGACGGCGATGCGCATGCTCAAGTACGCCTTCAACATGACCGACGACGGCTTGGTGGGGCAGCAGCTCTTCGCCGGCGAGGCGACCCGCCTGGCCTACGCGAGCGAGGAAGCCCAAGAAGGACGCGACGCCTTCTTGGAGAAACGCGATCAGGACTTCTCCAAGTTCCCTTGGCACTACTGACCGCCGAGGAGCTCTCAGAAGCCGATTGCGGCGCAGTCTACCGGGACTTCCCTGAGCGGCACGAACTCGAACACGGTCTCGCTCTCGATCAACTCGCGGCTGTCGTCGTGCTTCGCTTCTTCGGCGGCGGCGCGGGCATCGAAGAAGGGATTTGAGTCGTCGTAGACCTCGGTGTCGATGGTGAAGTCAGCCTCCCCCGCGATGAAGCCGGTCGTGCGGTCGACGTCACCGGAGATCCAGATGAGCGCCCGGACCCCGAGGTAGATCTCGAAGCCCGCGATGTCGACGGTCACCCCGGGCTCATCGTCCGCGTCGTGGTCGACGACCCGGAGATCGTCGCCGGAGGTCGGCAGCTCGTCGTTGATGGCGTCCTCGAGCTCGACGCCGAGGAGCAGCGCGCCGCTCTCGGTGGCGAGGGTCAGCTGGCCATCGGCGTCTTCGGAAAACGTTGCGGCGAGCTCGACCGCGGGGCGGGTCTGGACGGTAAAGTCGTCGAGGCTCGGCCTCCAGCCGCCCACATCGGGGAGGTCGATGCGGCAGGGTTGCAGGTAGAGGGTGACGCCCTTGTCGGTCGTGACGGGGATCAAGAAGCCGTCCACGCGGCTAACGAAAATCTCGCGATCCGTTCCGTCGAGGTCCGCGGTCACCGCGTGGCTGATCACGGTGCCGATGTAGGCTGAAGCGAGGGCCGGGGTCCGGACGGAGCGGCGGTTCGCGTCCGCCTTGCCGTCCGGCCCGGTCGAACCGTCGGCCGGCCCCGCCATCGCGCATCCCGACCCCAAGGCCGACCCCAAGAGGGAGATCAGCAGGAAGAGCGAAGTGAATTGGCGACGGCGAGCCACGGGGGCGACTCGTGCATAGACTGTGCCACGAGCGGCCTTGGCTCCGTTGCCTGGGAACCGGGGCCGCTGTCGGGCTTTATCGAAATGATTCGGCCGGCAGAGCGGCCAGCCACTCTCATTTTGGCTGATCTTCTAGCCACTTCGGGTCGCTACTGAGGTCAATAGACTCCGCAAGAGCGCCCAGAATTGGCCCCGCTCCGGCGAGCATGACAATACCTTCGTCGCCGGCCCCTTCGGCTATCCTGCGCCCGTGCTTCAGAAGGAATACGACCTAGTCGTCATCGGCTCCGGTCCCGCAGGGGAGAAAGCTGCCGCCCAGGCAGCGTATTTCGACCAGAACGTCATCGTCATCGACCGCGCCCCGGCCCCCGGCGGCGCGGCCGTGCATACGGGCACCCTGCCGAGCAAGACCCTCCGGGAGACGGCTATCTACCTCTCCGGTCACCGAAGCCGGCAGCTCTACGGGCTCTCGGTCGAGCTCCAGGCGGACGCCACGGTGCCGGTCCTGATGCAGCGAAAGGACCACATCATCGAGGTTGAGGTCCGCCGCATTCACGGCAACCTCGAGCGCCACGGCATCGACTACCTGAAGGGGCACGCCCGCTTCGCCGACCCCCACACGGTCGTGGTCGAGACCGATGATGGTGAGCGGCGCGTCCAGGGGCGCTTCTTCCTGGTCGCCACGGGCTCGACCCCGCGACAGCCCGAGGGCATCGACTTCGCCGACGACCAGATTCACGACTCCGACGAGATCCTCACCATCACCCGGCTCCCCCGGTCGATGATCGTTCTCGGCGGCGGGGTCATCGGCTGTGAGTACGCCTGCATGTTCGCGGCCCTCGGCGTGCAGATCACCCTCGTCGACGCCAGGGACGAGATCCTGCCGTTCCTCGACCACGAGGTCGTCGACCACCTTCGGGACGCCCTCGAGCATCTAGGTATCGAGGTGCTCCTCGGCACACGGTGGGGGCACATCCATCGCGAGGGCGACGAGGTCGTGGTGGACATCCCAGGTGCCGAGGCCCTCGTCGCCCAAGATTGTCTCTTTGCGGCCGGGCGCGTCGGGGCGACGAGCAACCTCGGCCTCGAAG
>JAFDCW010000237.1 GCA_019312705.1 Deltaproteobacteria bacterium | reverse complement strand
ACCCCGACTGTTTGCGATGAGCACATCCGGGCGTACTCTCCCGGCCCAATGGAGAAGCGGCGCGTCGTCATTACCGGCCTGGGTCTCGCAACGCCGATCGGCCACGACCTCGACACGGTCAGTCATGCCCTCCAGAACGATGTGCACGGCATCCGGCGCATCGACGACTTCGAGCGCATCGGAGAGCTGCAAACCCGCCTCGCGGGGACCGTCGAAGGCGTCGAACTCAAAGGGCGTTGGCCCCGGCAGCGCACGCGGTCGATGGGGCGCGTCGCCCTCCTCGCCGCCCACGCGACGGACGCGGCCCTCGAGGACGCGAAGCTCGACGCGGACCGAAGGAGCGCCCCGGATGTCGGCCTCGCCTACGGTTCCACCCACGGCTCGTCGGTCGAGCTCGAGAAGTTCTGCCGCCAGGTCTTCGAGGCCGACAGCTTGAAGGGCATCGGCTCGAGCGCCTACCTGCGCTTCATGAGCCACACCACGACCGCGAACCTCGCCGGGCTCTACGGCATCAAGGGTCGCGTCGTCTCGACCTGCTCAGCTTGCGTCTCGGCCAGCCAGGCGGTCGGGACCGGGTACGAAGCTATTTCCTTCGGGGCCCAGAACATCATGATCTGCGGCGGCTCGGAGGAGCTGCACTGGGTCCCCGCGGGGGTCTTCGACATCCTCTTCGCCACCAGCCACCGCTACAACGACCGACCCGAGGCCAGTCCCCGGCCTTTCGACGTCGCCCGCGACGGTCTCGTCGTCGCCGAAGGAGCCGGGACCGTGGTCCTCGAAGAACTCGAGCACGCCAAGGCTCGGGGAGCGCACATCTACGCCCAGGTCCTCGGCTACGGTACCAACTGCGACGGCACTCACGTGACCGCACCGTCGGCAGACGGAATGGCCGACGCGATGCGCCTCGCTCTCCGCGGCGCCGGCCTCGCGGCTCGCGACATTCAATACGTCAACGCACACGCGACGGCGACTCAAGTTGGGGATGTGTCCGAGAGCCACGCGACCCACTCGGTGCTGGGCGGCGAAGTCCCCATCTCTTCCACGAAGGGCTTCACCGGTCACACCCTCGGGGCCTGCGGCACCATCGAGGTCGCCTTCTGCATCGCCATGATGCGTGACGGGTTCCTCGCACCGACGCGAAACCTCCATGAGGTCGACCCGGAGTGCGCTGACCTCGACTACGTCATCGGCGATGCGCGCCCGGAGTCCGTCGACCGGGTCATGACCAACAACTTCGCCTTCGGCGGAATCAATACATCCCTGGTCCTCGGGAGGCACACCCCATGAACGGGCCCGAATTCGATGCCGATGTGCTCATCCTCGGCGCCGGGCCGGCTGGCTCCACCGTCGCCCACCTGCTCGCCAAACACGGTCACTCGGTGCGCGTGCTCGAGAAGGAGACCTTTCCGCGCTTTCACGTCGGCGAGTCGCTGCTTCCCATCGACGAGGCCATTTTTGCGCGCCTCGGCTTCGTCGCCGACCGCGACCGCTACCTCTACAAGGCCGGGGCTGAGTTCCTCGACGAACGCACCGGTGAATTCGCCGAGTATCCCTTCTCCGATGCGTTGCCCGGCACGCCCGATCACGCCTGGCAGGTCGACCGTGCTCGCTTCGACGAAGAGCTCGCCGACCTCGCCGAGGCCGCTGGCGTAGAGATCCGTTACGGCGTGAAAGTCACGGCGGTCGACATCGACGACGATGCCGGTCACGGGGGCGTCACCGTCACCGCCGCGGATGGCGAGCATCGCGGGCGTTACGTCATCGACGCGACCGGCCAAGACGCGTTCATCGCCCGCCGCCGAAAACTCATCCACCCGGTCAAGGGCTTCGGCGTCATCGCCGCGTTCTCCCACTTCACGAACCTTTCGGACGAGGTCGCCGAGGAGCTCGCCAAGAAGGGCAACGTCAAGATCCTCATCCACGACGACGGCTGGGCGTGGCTCATCCCCCTCGCGGGCAAGCGCCTCGGCTTTGGCGTCGTTTCTCGCCGGGGCGGGGTCGGTGCTCAAATTGTCGACGAGGTCGCCGCCAAGTCCGAGCTGATTCAGCGTCTCTCTCGCGGTGCTGACCGCACCGAGCCGACGCTCATCCGCCATTTTGCCTACCTCAATACGAAGCCCTACGGGTCCCGCTACGCGTGCGTCGGCGATTCGGCGGCCTTCCTCGACCCGGTTTTCAGCTCCGGCATCTCCCTCGCGATGCAGGCCGCCGAGCACGTCGCCGATACCCTGGCCCCGGCCCTCACCGATGGCAGCGAAGGGCGAGACGACCTGATGGACCCTGTGCAGGCGCGCCTGCGCGACGCCTACATCATCTTCGGATCCCTCATCAAGAGCTTCTACTCCACCAACCTGGTGAACCACTTCTTCTTCCATCCAGACCCGGAGCCTGAACTGCGCGCGGGCTTGACGAGCATCCTCGCCGGCGACGTCTTCCGAGACGACAATCGGTTTCAGGATCTCGTCGTCAACAGTCGCCGGCGCTGGACCCCGGAGTCGCAGTTCGAGTCCGCGTCCGCGCCCGTGGACGCGTGAGTTCAATGCCGTTACCTTCCGGCATCATGGACCCTCGGCGGCCTCCCCTTCCCATCACCGCGGCGGCTGCGGTCAACGCCCTCGGCAGGAGCACTCGGGAGGTCCTGGACGCCCTCGATGCCGGGCGCAGCGGCCTCCGCGCCCCGACCTTCGACGTCCCCGTGACCACCCTCGTCGGGGCCGTTCCCGGTGACCTCGATGCGCTGCCTTCCGAGTACGCGGCCTACGATTGCCGCCTGGCGCGCATGGCCAAGCTCGCCTACGACGAGGTGCACGAAGCGGTGGTCCGTGCCCGGGAGCGTTGGGGCCGAGAGCGCGTCGCCATCATCCTCGGCACCAGCACCGGCGGCCTGCACGCGACGGAGCGCGCTTTTTTTCAGTGGCGCAGCGACGGCACCGTGCCCGCCGACTTCGACTTCCACCGGCAGCACGACTTCAACGGCCTCGGAGAGCTCCTCGGCGCGATCGCGGGGGTCGATGGCCCGGTCTACACCCTCAGCACGGCCTGTTCGTCGAGCGGGAAGGTCATGGCGACGGCTCAGCGCCTGATCGACGCCGACGTGGTCGACGCGGCCCTCGTCGGTGGAGTCGACAGCTTGTGCCGCATGACGCTCCAGGGATTCCACGGCCTCGGCGTGCTCACCGACGTGGCCTGCCGCCCGTTCAGCGCAGAGCGCAAGGGCATCAACATCGGGGAGGGGGCCGCGTACTGCCTGCTCGAACGCGAAGAGGTCGCTTCGGCACCCAGCGACGTATGGTTGTTCGGCGTCGGGGAGTCCGCAGATGCGCACCACATGAGCTCTCCCCATCCCGAGGGTCGCGGGGCCGCCGAGGCGATGAGCCGGGCAATGGCCCAGGGTGGGGTGGGCCCCGACGGCATCGATCACATCAACGCTCACGGCACATCCACCCTTCTCAACGACGCCGCAGAGTCCATCGCGATCCACTCGCTCTTTGGCGACCGGGTCCCCGTCGTATCGACGAAGGGTTACACCGGGCACCTGCTCGGTGCGGCCGGCGGCACCGAGGCGGTTTTCGCCATGCACGCCGTTCGCACAAACCGTGTGCCTCGCAGCCTCGGCGTCGAGCCGAAAGATCCCAGCATAGACATCGACGTCCAGGATGTGCCCCGTGACCAGCCCGTCCGCAGAGTGCTGAGCAACAGCTTCGCCTTTGGTGGCAGCAACGTCAGCGTGCTCATCGGGGAGCGGCCATGATCGCGATCAACGGTATCGGCTTCTGGGCGCCGGGCTTCGCGGACCTGGGGGCGTTTCGGGAGGGCCGGATCGACGCAGACCTCACCATGCCGAAGTGCGAACTCGTCACCGGCCGGGCCAAGCGCGGCACGAGCCGTATTGGCCGCATGCTCGCGGAGGTCACGAGCCAGGCCGCCGCGGACGCCGCCGTAGACCTGGGGACCGTACCCACCGTCTACGCCTCGGCGTGGGGAGAGATCGACATCATGGTCAACCTCCTCGGCCAGATTGCCGACGGGGATGTGGGCCTCAGCCCTCTCCGGTTCAAGCACAGCGTGCACAACTCGGCCTCGGGCATGGTGTCGATCGCCGCCGGAAATCGAACCTTCTCGACGGCGTTGGCAGCGGGCCGGAGGACCTTCGAGCAGGGCGTGCTCGAAGCCCTCACCTATCTCACGACCACCGATGCCGACCATGTCATCCTCGCCGTCGCCGAGGACCGGCTTCCGGCGCCCCTCGACCGTTTTGGGGAGTACGAGGCCCTCGCGGTCGCGGTCTGTTTCGGCAAAGAGCCCCGGGAGGGCGCCCACGGCGCGTTGTCCTTCCCCAGGCGCGCCGACGAGGCGCGTCTTCCCACGCTTCCTCCGGTCTACGCCGAGAACCCGACGGCGTTTGCTCTGCCGCTCCTCGACGCCTTGGTGAAGCCCGGAGGTGCTGATGGCCTCGCTCTGTCGGCCGCTCGACGGCCTTTTGCGGTCGACGTTTCGTCGGCCGACCCCTCGAGGATGAAGTCATGACGAAACCGCGTGCCCTGGTCACCGGAGCGAGTCGAGGGATCGGCGCTGCCATCGCAAAGGACCTCGCTGCCGCCGGCCATGCGGTGATCCTCAACTACCGCTCGAACGACGAAGCCGCGGAGGCGGTCGCCGCGGCCATCATCGATGTCGGCGGCCAGGCGAAGCTCGCGAAGTTCGACGTCGGCGACCACGAGGCCACCCACGCGGCCATCGCCGAGCTCATCGCCAGCGACGACCGGCCCATCGGGGTGCTGGTCAACAACGCCGGCATCGCCCGGGACAACGTCTTCCCGGCGATGAAGATGGACGAGTGGCACGCGGTCATGCGCACCACCCTCGACGGCTTTTACAATGTGACCCAGCCCCTCGCGATGCCGATGATGCGCAAGCGTTGGGGTCGCATCATCAACATCAGCTCGGTGAGCGGCGTCAACGGGACCCGGGGCCAGGTGAACTACTCGGCGGCGAAGGTCGGCATCATCGGCGCGACCAAGGCCCTCGCGAAAGAGTGCGCCAAGCGAAAGGTCACGGTGAACTGCGTCGCCCCGGGGCTCATCGAGACCGAGATGATCGCCAACGTGCGTATGGATATCGTCAAGCCGATGATCCCCATGCAGCGCGTCGGCAAGCCCGAAGAGGTGTCGAGCCTCGTCGCCTTCCTCGCGTCCGACGCAGCGAGCTACATCACGGGCCAGGTGATCGGCGTCAACGGCGGCATGGCCTGACCGGGCGGTCCCTCGTCGGTGAGTTGTTGGCCTGGTACACTCTTGTTCATGCGCGCTTGCCTTGCTCTGATTGTGATGCTTCTTTCGGCGGGTTGTGGCCTGCTCCTCGACCCGGACCCTCCGGCTACTCCCGCAGGTGATGCGGCGGTTCCCGACGCATCCCGCGGGACCTGCCTCTCCGACGTCGACTGCGGCGATTGCGACCGCTGCACGGATGGGATCTGCGTATCTCGCGTGGGGGAGCGTTGCACCCGCCCTGGGAGTTGCCTCGAGCAGGTGGTCGTCTGCGAAGAGGGCGAGCGGCGGTGCGAAGAACGGGATACGGCCCCGGCCGGGACCGTCTGCCGCGTCGCCGTCGATGCCTGCGACGCCGCGGAGCGCTGCGATGGTCTGAGCCAGGATTGCCCGGGTGACGTCCTCGCCTCCGAGGGGACCCCGTGCCCGGGAGGCACGTGTGGTTCCGCTGGAGTTTGCAACACGGGGTGTATCGACGGGGCCCCCTGCGACACGGGCTACGCGTGCGAAGAGGGCGTCTGGGCTTGCCTTGCCGAGGCGGGGCCGGCCTGCGTGAGCGCAGGCCCGGCCTCCGCCGGGACCGAGTGCCGAGCCCCGGCGGGTGAATGTGACCTCGGTGAGTTCTGCGACGGTTCAAACGCCGAATGTCCGCCCGATGAGCTCAGGCTCCCGACGGACCGCTGCCGCCCCGAGGACCCGACCAACGAGTGCGACCTTCCTGAGTTCTGCGATGGTGAGACGGTGGACTGCCCCCCCGATGGGGATCGCATGGACGTTGGAACGGCCTGCAGCGTCAATGGGTTCTGTCAGGCGGACGGTAACTGTCGGGACGGATGCGCCGGAGAAGGGGGGCCCTGCGATCTACCCGGCGACCCCACCTGCGAGCGCGGAGTGCTCGGCTGCTCAGCAGGCGTTCCCTACTGCGGCCATACTACGGCTCCCCGGGAGTCCGGTGCACCCTGCCGCGCCCAGCGCGGCCGCTGTGACGTGCCAGACCTTTGTGACGGTGTTTCGATCGTCTGCGGGGACCAGCGCGCTCCGGCAGGCCTCGCATGTCGCGAGGCGGCCGGGCCCTGCGACGCGGCGGATCACTGCAACGGCACGGCTCGCCGTTGTCCCAACGATTTCGAGCCGTCCGGCGTCGAGTGCCGGGCGACAGCGGACGTCTGCGATACGCCGGAGCTCTGCACCGGGGCGTCTGCGCGCTGTCCGGCGGATGCCTTCGAGCCAGCGGGCACGACGTGCAACGCCCGGCCCTTCGCCGGCGCGTGCGATGCCCCCGATGAGTGCACGGGTGGATCGGCCGCTTGCCCGGACCTGCTTCTTCCCGCCGGCACGACCTGTGGACCGAGTACATCCGCGTGCGTCGCCGACGCCGTGTGCAGCGGTGCCGACCTCACCTGTCCGCCGTGGGCGCCGATTCCTGACGGAACCTCCTGCGGCTGTGGCGTGTGCATGGCCGGGGCGTGCACGTCGGCCATGCCGGCGTCGGTCGCGGATTGCAGGGGGGTTGGGTCCGGCAATCACTGCTGCGCCGCCTCGCCGGAGGCG
>JAFDCW010000994.1 GCA_019312705.1 Deltaproteobacteria bacterium | reverse complement strand
GCCCCAGCATCCCGTACAGCACGCACCCACGTGGCAGATGCCCCCCGGGCATTCGGGGCCGTCCGCTGGGGTGCATGCGCCACCGAGGCACGACGCGCATTCGGCGCACCCGCGGCACGACCCTCCGCCGACTCCGCAGGCGGCTGGGGTGTTTCCCGCGACGCACACACCGTCGACGGTACATCGGGTACAGCACACGCCCATCGCGCAGACGCCGTTCCCCGCCGCGCACGCCGTGCCCTCGGTGCCGACGCCTGCCATGCACGCGCCATCCCCGCAGGAACCGCACCCTTCACAGCTCGTGCAGAGCGCGCCGTCGTTCCCGCAGTTCGTGTCGGCGTCGCCGAGGCGGCACGAAATCCCATCCCAGCAGCCGGCGCAGCAGCTGCCCCCCCAGCACGTGCCCGTGCCGCACGACGTTTCGTCTTCTACGGTGAAACAGTCTCCGCCACGACACACCTCGCAGGGGCCGCAGGTGACCGAGGCGCAGGCCGCACAAACGGCCTCGCCGACACATGCCGTGTCGTCGCAGTCGATGTCTCCGTTGCAGTCGTCGTCGATGCCGTCGGTGCAGTTTGTCTCCGTCGCCATGCAGGCGTCGGTAGAGCCCGCATCGACCGGCACGTCCAGGCACTGGCCCGCGCTGCACCGGCTCGAGGGGCACGCCGGGACTTCCGTCGCCCGGACGGAGAGCATGACGACCACTGGGCCTGCGGCGGGGAGGGTCACTTCGGCGCAGCCCTCGGCGAAGGTCACACAGCCGGCGTCCCGGGCGCGGCCCCCGAAAGCCCAACGACCATCCGCGAGGTGAGGCGCGACGGCGACACTGTCTTCGCCTTGCAGGATCTCCGTAGAGAAGATTTCTTCTCCACCGCAGCCGCCCTCGAAGATGACGGCTTCGACCACCACGGCGCGGTCCAAGAGGGCGCTGTCCGAGAACTCGAGCTCCCAGCCGAGCGGTTGAGGGTCGCCTTCACAGCCGAGCCCGAGGGCGGTGAGCGCCGTGAGCACAATTACAAGCAAGGGGTGCACGAAACCGCTGGATTATAGCAGGCGACAGAGGAGCGCTCAGCTTCCTGGGTGATCACCCGGTGATCACCGGAGGGAGCCGCGCTGGGGGCGACCCGATGCCCGGCGATTCGAGAAGCTCCCCGACCTCCCCCCATGCCATGGATGTCGCGGTGGGGTCCCTCGTTGCCCTCTTTGCGCTCTGAAAAGACAAATGATTTCAACAGCGATGCCGGGGCACGGATGGTGCTTAAAGTAGGCCTATGCTGCCCCCGTTCATCATCGAGCAACTGAGAGAGCGCGAAGAGCGTGCCCGCGAGCAGTCCCGAGAAGAGCAGCCCCGCCTCGACCTCCCGACCCCCGGCCGCGTCGCAAAGACGCCTGAGGCCCAGTCCGACGAGGATGAGCGCGGTCCGGTCGAGATCCAGATCTGGTGACCCGTAACCGGGCCGCCGCGCTCCTGGCGATCGGCCTCGCGGTGACCGCGCTCCTCGCCTGGCGGGCCGGTGACCATGCCTCGCCTCCGCCGGGCCCCGACGAGTCGCCGGGCGAAACCTCCGACGAGACCTCGGCGCCGACAACCACCGCCCTCCACGTGGCGCCGGCGCCGCGTTTTTCCGTCGGCGCAGAAGCCCCGACTTCGGTGGGCCAGGATGGGCCATCAGCCCATCCGAGCCCCGCGCCGGGGGACCGCAGGGGAGAGGCGCCGAGGGACCCCGGGTTTTGCCCCGAGCCCGGGGAGGAACGCTCACCCTACCCACGGAGAAGCCTCGCCGCGCTGCTCAACGAGCGCACCGACGAGCTGGTCTCTCGGGCCCGCGTCTTCTCTGGCACCGAGAGCGATGAGCTTCGTCGAGGCCTTCGCCTGCTCAACGAGCCGGGGCGGGGTGCGGACGCCGTCATCGCCGCCGCGGCTGCCCCCGACCGCCGCGTCGATGGTTTCGACTTTGCGAGTGCCATCGCCGTCGCGGCAGGGGCCCGGGCCCTCGCCCGACAAAGCGTCGCCGCCCCGAACACCGGCCCGAACACGGGCCAGGATGCCGAAGCCATTGCGGCGTTTGAAGGGGACCCCGAGGAGCCCGCGGTCGCTTTCGCTCTCGGCCAGGCCCTCGCGCATACGCCAGACGAAGAAGGTGCGCTCCGTGCCCTCGCGGTCTACCTCGAAGCGTTTCCCGATGACATCGAAGCAGCGCGCCTCGCCCGTCGCCTCGAGGTCCGACGCGACCTCGCCGTTCACTTCCGGGCTCTCTCCCTGCGCGGGGTCACCCTGCGTCATCATCGATCGATCTCCGAAGAAGCTGCCCGGGAGGCGCTCTCCCTCACGGTTCGAGTCCTCGAAGACGCGGCGCGCTTGCTCGGAGTCTCCCGGCGCCCCGAGCTCTCGGTCGTTGCCTACGGCTCCCGCGAAGAACTCCGTGCCTCGACCTGTGTTCCGGGGTGGGCTGGCGGCGTCTTCGACGGGACTTTGCGTCTCGCGGGACCCACCATGGCCCGACGGGTTGAGCGCGAGCGGGTGATCCGCCACGAAGGGCTGCACGCCGCCCTCGGCGCCGCCGCCGGGCCGACTCCCTATTGGTTCAACGAGGGCCTCGCCCAGCGCTTTGCCGGCGAGCGCACGGCGGCGCACCGCCGGAGTTGGGCGCGCCTTCGCCGGACCGGGTTGGTGATCCCCTTCCCGTCCCTCGACGGGAGTTTCCTCGATATCGACGACCCAGCTGATGCGGGGCTGGCCTACCACCAGAGCCTCGCCATGGTGGACCTGCTCGCTGCCCGACGCGGGGAGCGGGTCTTCGCCGACGCCGTGACCTATCTTCGCGGCGGCGGAGACCGGCGGCGCTTGTTCGACGAGCTCGCCGGGGCTCGGCCCCTTTCGTCTGC
>JAFDCW010000993.1 GCA_019312705.1 Deltaproteobacteria bacterium | reverse complement strand
CACCTCGTTCGAGGTGGGGGGACGTACGATGACGCTCGAGACCGGGCGCATCGCCAAACAAGCTGCCGGCGCCGTGCTGGTGAGCTACGGCGACACTTCCGTACTCGTGACCGCCGTCCATTCGAAGCCCCGACCGGGTATCGACTTCTTCCCCCTGACCGTCGACTTCGTCGAGAAGTTTGCGGCGGCGGGCAAGATCCCCGGTGGCTTCTTCAAGCGCGAGGGAAGACTGGGCGACGGTGAGGTGCTGATTTCGCGCTTCATCGACCGCTCGATCCGGCCCCTCTTCGCCGACGGTTACAACGACGAGACCCAGGTGACCTGCACCGTGCTGTCGGCCGACCCCGAGTGCTCCGCCGACATGTGTGCCTTCGTGGGCGCATCGGCGGCCCTGAGCATTTCCGAGCTTCCGTTCCTCGGGCCCATCGGTGCCGTACGGATCGCCCGCGTCGAGGGCGAGCACGTCATCAACCCGACCCCCGAGCAGCTCGAAGGCGCGGACATCGAGCTGATCGTGGCCGGCAACAAGAGCTCCATCGTGATGGTGGAGGGCGGCGCCAAGCAGGTGCCCGAGAACGAGATACTCGCCACGCTGAAGCACGCCCACGAAGAGGTCCTCGCCATCATCGGGAAGATCGAAGCCTTCGCGGCCCAGGTCGGCAAGGAGAAGCTCGTGCCCGCCGAGGCCGAGGACACTTCGGCGCTGTGGGACGAGATCCGCGCCAAGGGCGAGGAGCGGCTTTCGGAGGCCTACCAGATCAAGACCAAGGCCGAACGAAATGCGGCGGTGAAGGTCATCGAGGCCGAGATCCTGAAGGAGTACGTCGACGACTACGCCAATCAGAAGATCGAGCTCGACACGCTGGCGGGTTGGCAGGAGCGCCAGGACGGCGCGGGGAAGCTGCGCGGCCAGGTCAAGACCATCCTGCACGACCTCGGCGGCGAGTTGATGCGCGACCGCGTGCTCTCCACCGGCGAGCGAATCGACGGCCGCAAGAGCGACGAGATCCGCAACATCGCTTGTGAGGTTCGGCCCGTTTCGCGACCCAACGGTGTCGCGCTCTTCACGCGCGGCGAGACCCAGGCCATTGTGAGCACCACCCTGGGCAGCGGCTTCGACGAGCAGACCATCGACGGCATGGGGGGGCGCTACAAGAAGACCTTCATGCTGCACTACAACTTCCCGCCCTTCTCGGTGGGTGAGGCGAGGCCGCTGCGCGGCCCCGGTCGGCGCGAAGTCGGCCACGGCACGCTGGCGGCCCGCGCCATCGCGCCGGTGCTGCCCGATCACGATGAGTTCCCGTACACGATTCGCATCGTGAGCGAGACCCTCGAATCGAACGGCTCGTCCTCCATGGCGGCGGTGTGCGGTTCGACGCTGTCCCTGCTGGACGCGGGCGCTCCCATCAAGGCGCCGGTGGCCGGCATCGCGATGGGGCTCATCACCGACGGCAAGCGCACCGTCATCCTCTCCGACATCCTCGGAGACGAGGACCACCTGGGCGACATGGACTTCAAGGTCGCGGGTACGTCCGAGGGCATCACCGCCCTGCAGATGGACATCAAGGTGAAGGAGATCGACTGGGAAATCTTGGAGACCGCCATGGCCCAGGCGCGCGACGGACGCCTCCACATCCTCAAGTGCATGAGTGAGGAGACGGAGGACGAACTCCACGGCCTGAAGCCGCGAGCCGAGCTGCACGAGTTTGCGCCGCGGCTCGAGGTGCTCTTCATCAAGCCGGATCGCATCCGCGACATCATCGGGCCTGGCGGCAAGGTGATCCGCGCCATCCAGGAGACCACCGGCGCCAAGATCGACGTCGAGGATTCCGGGCGTGTTTCCGTCTTCGGTCCGAACGGAGCGGCCGTCGAGCAGGCTCTGGCGATGGTGAAGGAACTCACCCAGGAGGCCGAGATCGGCAAGATCTACTACGCGAAGGTGAAGCGCGTGGCCGACTTCGGCGCTTTCGCGGAGATCTTCCCGGGCACCGACGGTCTGATCCACATCAGCCATCTCGCCGAGGGGCGTGTCGACAACGTCACCGATGTCGTCTCCGAAGGCGACGAGGTGATGGCCAAGTGCATCGACATCGACCCCGCCGGTCGAATCCGCCTCTCTCGCAAAGAGGCGCTGGCGGAACTGGCCAATCGCGCGGAGTAACGCAGGGTCATGACGGACGAGGGC
>JAFDCW010000992.1 GCA_019312705.1 Deltaproteobacteria bacterium | reverse complement strand
GGCTGCCTTGGCCCGGTCGTGCAGCGTCGCGATATCTTCGGTGCCAATCGCGGCCATTTGCGCGCCAACGTCCCGGATGTGGCGAGTGAGGGTCCGAGTATCGACACCGGCGATGGCGACGATTCCGTGTTTGACGAGATAGTCTCCGAGGCTGCTCGTCGAGCGGTAGTTGCTGGCGACGGGCGACATCTCGTGCATGACGAAGCCCGAGACGAAGGGCCGCCCGGTCTCCGCGTCGGCCTCGTTGACCCCCGTATTGCCCATCATGGGGGCGGTCATGGTGACGACCTGGCCGCAGTACGAGGGGTCCGTCAGGACCTCCTGGTAGCCGGTCATACCGGTGGTGAAGACGACCTCGCCGGTCGTGCCTCCATCCGCTCCGACCGCGTGTCCTTCGAAGTGCTTGCCATCTGCGAGGACGAGGTATGCGGGGCGATGAGTCACGGGTTGCGGTTCTCGTAGACGACGTTGCCACCGACGATGGTGAGGCGGACCGCGCCGACGACTTCCTGATCGAGCCAAGGGGTATTGTGGCTGCGGGAGCGTAGCGCGTCCTTCGACACGGTCCACCGTCGGTCCGGGTCGATGACCGTGACGTCGGCCAGGGCGCCGACGGCGAGTTCCCCGCCTTCGTAGTCGGGGATGAGTTTCGCCGGGGCCGTCGAGAGGGCCTCCGCAAATCGAAGGGGGCTGAGGGCGCCGTCCCGGACCAGCGAGAGCAGGACCGGGACCGCCGTCTCGAGGCCATTGATACCCACCGCAGCCTTCGGGAACTCGCAGTCTTTCTCCAAGGTGCTGTGGGGCGCGTGGTCGGTGGCGATGCAGTCGATCGTTCCGTCCGCAAGGGCTTCTCGGAGCGCCTCGCGGTCCTCGTCGGTACGCAGCGGCGGATTGACCTTGCAGTGGGTGTCGTAGTTGAGCAGCGCTTCGTCGGTGAGAGCGAGGTGGTGGGGGGTCACCTCGGCCGAGACCCGGAGCCCCCGGCCCTTGGCTTCTCGAAGGAGCCGGACGGCGCCGAGGGAGGAGATGTGGGCGACGTGGTAACGGCACCCCGTGCGCTCTGCGAGGATGAGGTCCCGGGCGACAATCACGTCCTCGGCCTCCCGGGGCCAGCCTCCGAGGCCCAAGCGCGTCGACCGGGCCCCTTCGTGCATTTGCCCGCCGGCGCTCAGATTGTGGTCTTCGCAGTGCTGCGAGACCAGAAGGTCGAAGGTCCGGGCGTAGTCCATGACGTGGCGCATTACCGCCGCGTCCATCAAACAACGGCCGTCGTCGCTCACGCCGATCGCCCCGGCGTCGCGAAGATCGGCCATCTCCGTGAGCTCCTTTCCGGCGAGGCCCATGGTCATCGCACCGAAGGGCAGCAGGCGCGTGCCGCCCGCGTCCGCGGCCCGGGAGACCATCATTTCGGTGATCGCTCGGGAGTCGTTCGCCGGTTTCGTATTGGCCATGGGGCATACGGCGGTGAACCCGCCGGCGGCCGCCGCGGCGAGGCCCGAAGCGATGTCCTCTTTGTACTCTTGCCCCGGCTCACGCAGGTGCACGTGCAGGTCGATGAGGCCCGGAACCACCCAGGCGCCGCCGAGTTCGACGACGCGAACGCCGTCGCCCTCGAGGCCGGCTCCGGCATCCCGACCGATGCGCGTCACCCGGCCGGCCTCGATTACGACGTCGGCTTCGCCGTCATGACCGGTCGAGGGGTCCAGGACCCGGCCATGCCGCAGCACCAGCATCGAGGTGGCACTTCGCTCTCCCATGGAGCTTGCACTAGTGCGCGTCGCCCGGTCCTGTCAATGACAGGTCGGCAGTCGGCAGAAAGGCGCAGCCCGACAGCAGTCTTCAGACTGCTTGCTGCTGGTCGTCGCCGTCGTCGTCGATGCTGACCTCGGCATCCTCGTCGGGGGCGCCGATCGTCCCGACGGAGGAGACCTTCGCCTTCTTGGCCTCGATGCGGGTCTTCATGGACATGACCTTGCGGTAGAGGGACGCAAAGTCCTTGTGCCGGGCGGCCATGTTGGGCGTGCCACCGCGGAGGAGGGTCTGAAGGATGAATTCCATGATCTGGACCTCACCCTCGGAGAAGCTGTTGCTGATACGCATGGGTCAGATCTAGCATTGGCCGCGTGCAATGACAATTCGTGACATGCGATGTAGGGCCATAGAATGTCACTTCACGGATCGGGTTT
>JAFDCW010000991.1 GCA_019312705.1 Deltaproteobacteria bacterium | reverse complement strand
GTTACCGACGAATGAGTCGTTGAGTATCTTGAAGGCGAGGGCCGCGAAGGGCTCGTCGTCGCTCGGGGCCCGGGTGAGGATCTTGGTGCTATCGTTCGGGTCCATGCCCTGCATCGGCGGGACATCGACGGGGGAAGGCATGAAGTCGACGACCGCGTCGAGGAGCTGCTGGACGCCCTTGTTCTTGAAGGCCGAGCCGCAGAGCACGCAAACCAGCTTGTGGTCGAGGGTGCCCTTCCGGAGGCCCAGGAGGATCTCGTCGACGGTGAAGTCGGCGTCGCCTTCGAGGTAGCGATCCATCAAGGCATCGTCGACTTCGGCCACGGCCTCGATGAGCCTCTCGCGGCGCTGGGCGGCTTCTTCGGCGAACTCCGGGGGGATGTCGATGACGTCCCACTCGGCGCCGAGGTTGTCGTCCTTGAA
Organism: Deltaproteobacteria bacterium; assembly: GCA_019312705.1. The sequence goes on along the minus strand of JAFDCW010000991.1, from coordinate 3,004 downwards.
CGCAAGGGCCTTCATCCGGATGAGGTCGATGATGCCGCGGTGCTCATCCTCGACGCCGAGGGGCATCTGAATGGCCACCGCGTTCGCCCCGAGGCGCTCGGTGATGGTGTCGACGGCGCGGGCGAAGTTTGCTCCGGCGCGATCCATCTTGTTGACGAAACACATGCGCGGGACGCGGTAGCGGTCCGCCTGGCGCCAGACCGTCTCGGACTGGGGCTCGACCCCGGCGACACCGTCGAAGACCGCGACGGCGCCGTCGAGGACCTTGAGCGAGCGCTCGACCTCGATGGTGAAGTCGACGTGGCCCGGGGTGTCGATGATGTTGATGCGGTGACGGTTGCCCTTGAAGGGACCGTCGATCGGCTCCCACGAGCAGGTCGTCGCGGCAGACGTGATGGTGATGCCCCGCTCTTGCTCCTGCTCCATGTAATCCATGGTCGCGGCGCCGTCATGGACCTCACCGATCTTATAGTTGACCCCGGTGTAGTAGAGGATGCGTTCGGTGGTCGTCGTCTTGCCGGCGTCGATGTGCGCCATGATTCCGATGTTGCGAACTCGGTCTAGTGGGTATTGACGGGCCACGAATGCTTCCTCCTTTCTCTTCTTGCTCGGGGTGGGGGGTCCCAGCACTCAGGCTGGGAATCGGTCGAATATTTGAGACGCAGAAAACACGAAAGCCCCCCCTGCCCGTTTCAACCACCCTCGGGTTGAAAATTTGCGGAGAAGGCTTCGAGAGATGCTCAGCGGGGGCGACTGTGTCGCCCGCTCTTTTTTGGGACTGACAGCTCTCGTCTATGTGTTCGTCGTCATGAAACGTTAGGTACTCTAGGCTCCTCTTCGAGTGGTATCGCGCCCCTTGGTACGGCTTGGGGTAGACCTGCTCGAACGAGTTGAATCAGGGTTGGGTTTTTACCAGCGGTAGTGGGCAAACGCCTTGTTGGCGTCGGCCATCTTGTGAACGTCTTCGCGCTTCTTGACGGCGGCACCGCGCCCCTGGGCGGCGTCGATCATCTCAGCGGCGAGGCGCTCGGTCATCGTCTTTTCGCCGCGGGCACGGGCGTAGCTGGTGAGCCAGCGCATCGCGAGGGCCATGCGGCGGTCGGGACGAACCTCGACCGGCACCTGGTAGGTCGCACCACCGACGCGGCGGCTCTTGACCTCGACCCGCGGCTTGATGCCGTCGAGCGCCTTGCGGAAGACCTCGAGGGGCTCTTCCTTGTGCTTCTCTTCGATGATGGTGAACGCGCCGTAGATGATCTTCTCGGCGGTGGACTTCTTGCCGCCCTGCATCAGCACGTTGATGAACTTGGCGAGATTCATGTCCCGGAATTTGGGGTCCGGGAGGATCTTGCGCTTCGGTACTTCTCTACGACGCGGCATCGACTCAGCCCTTCGGCCGCTTCACGCCGTACTTCGAACGGCGCTGGGTGCGGTTTGCCTTGTTGGTGTTGGACGGTCCGCCGGCGCCGGTAGCGTCGAGGGTGCCGCGAACGACGTGATAACGGACACCGGGAAGGTCCTTCACACGACCGCCGCGGATGAGCACGACCGAGTGCTCCTGGAGGTTGTGACCCTCCCCGGGGATGTACGTGGTGACCTCGATGCCATTCGAGAGCCGAACGCGGGCAACCTTACGAAGGGCCGAGTTCGCTTGGACTTAATCTGCTTCCGGCCCTTGCGAACCAGCTGGTTGATAGTCGGCATTTCTCTAATAATCTCGCTGCGCTACGGGCGCTACGCGCCCTTACCCGCGGGTGCGGGGAGCGGGAAGATTGCTCAAGGTTTGGGGGGTGTCAAGCGAGATCACCGAAATAGGGAGGGTGATCCGGGCAGTAGCCGGGGTCGCCGCCTACTCGTTCGGCATCATGCTCGGGGCCGAGGAGGGGGGGCCGAGCAGGCGACTGGGACGACCGCCGTGGCCCGTGTTCACCGTTTTGGCTACTCGGCGAGCGAAATAGAAGATGCGCTTGATGCGCTCGATGACGTCCATTTCGCGGGTATAGGCCGTAAAGCGATTCGGCTCGTCGACGACGAGGCGCTTGGCGATGTGGATGTGGGCGTCGTCGGCGAGGCGTCGGATATCCTCAGCGAGGTCGATCACCATGGCGGCGACCTCGGAGTCATCGGCGGCAGCGGCGCCGACGGCTTCCTCGACGGCGCCCAGGGCGAGCGCATGAAACCGCGTGAGGACCTCGAGGGTCTGCTCCGAGACCACGACGCCATCGCCGAGGCGGGAGAGGCCGATGTCGACCATGTCGGTCTCGACGACGTCTCCGATGGCCTCGAAGGCGCTCGAGATTTTCATCAGGGAAACAAACTCGGCGGCTTGAGCGTGGGTGAGCGTATCGACCCCGATCTTCCGCAGGTAGGTGACGATCGCCTCGTGCAGATCGTCGAGTTCGTCATCGAGTTCGCGGATCTCGAGGAGCTCTTCGCTGGTCCCGGTGAGCACAATCGGCATGATGGCGTCGAACATGCGGGCGGCGCGGCGACCGAGGCGGGCGATCTCCATGCGCGCCACCGAGAGCGCCAGCGACGGGGTGTTGAGTAGCGCTTCGTCGAGGTACTTCGGCCGCAACCGCGCGCGCTCGTCCGGCAAGGGACCATCGGGGATGAGCTTCTCGGCGAGGCGGGCGATCTGCCCGGTGAACGGGATGAAGATCGCCGTATTGACGACGTTGAAGAGGGTGTGCGCATTCGCTATCTGGCGCGGTGCGGCGGCCGCGGCGCGCTCCGCCTCGGGCAGCGACTCGGGGCCCGCCGAGATGCCACGGACAAAGTCCGCTAACTCCGGCACGAAGGCGAACCAGATGGCCACCCCGGCGATGTTGAACATGACGTGAACCAGGGCCGCGCGGACGGCCTCCCGGGGTTTTCCGATCACCGCGAGGCCCGCCGTCGCGCAGGTGCCGATATTTGCACCGAGGGCTACCGCGATGGCGGCCTCGAGGGACATCAGCCCCTGCCCCGCCATCACGATCACGATGCCGGTGGTCGCCGCCGA
>JAFDCW010000990.1 GCA_019312705.1 Deltaproteobacteria bacterium | reverse complement strand
AGTTCCTTCGCATCCCCGACTACGAGCTGCCCGATCGCATCCACCTGAAGCTGCGCTACCTGCGCTACTTCATCCTCGTCGCGCTGATCCCCGTCTTCCTCTACGACTCGATCCTCGGCGAGAAGTTGGCCGAGGTCGAGCCCTTCAAGTCGACCTTCCTCGTGCCGTTCTGGACGCGCCACTGGGGCTTCGGCGTGTATTGGGTCGCCCTCGCCGTCTGGTCGGTCTTCACCTACCGCCCGTTCTGCCGGTACATCTGTCCTCTCGGCGGCGGCCTCGCGATCTTCAACAGCATCCGCTTCTCCGGGCCCCGGCGCCGGAGCTTCTGCACCAACTGTAATATCTGCGCCAAGGGCTGTGAGCCCAAGGCCATTCGCCCCGACGGCACCATCGACGCGCGCGAGTGTCTGTCCTGCATGGAGTGCGAGGCCAACTACCGCAGCGAAGAAGTTTGCCCGCCGCTCATCGCCGCCTCACGTCTGACGGCGAAGTCCAAGAGCGACGGAAAGCCCATCAACGAGCAGAGGCTCGCCAAGCTTCAGAAGGACATCGCCGACGTATGAGTCGTCTGGTTCCCATGCTCTCGGCCGCTTCGTGCGCCGCCTTCGTACTGCTGACCGCAGGAAGCGGGCACGCGCGCACCCTCGAGGTCGGCCGCGACGCGGACACGGTGAGTGCCGCCCTCGACCTGAGCGCCGACGGGGATGTCGTCGTCGTACCCGAGGGCATATGGCCGGGGCGGGTGCGCATCGAGCACCGCATCACGCTCCGCGGCCCCGGGACCATCGACGGCGGTGGGGAGGGCACGGTCGTCACCGTGGCCGCCGCCGGGGCGGTCATTGACGGATTGACCGTGCGCGGCAGTGGTTCGGATCTCAGCGACCGGGACTCGTGCATCTACACCGAAGTCACCGCCGAAGACGTGCGCATCACCGGCAGCACCATTCGTGATTGTGCCTTCGGGATTTGGGTCAACCAGTCGCCGCGGGCCCACCTGATCGGCAATCACGTATTCGGCAGAGCGAGCCGCCGACCCGCCGACCGAGGCAACGGCATTCATCTCTTCGACGCCGATCACCTCGTCGTCCGAGACAACGTCATTCAAGGGGCGCGGGACGGCATCTACGTGTCGGCGACCGACGACAGCCTGATCCAGGGCAATCAGATGAACGGTCAGCGCTATGGCGTTCACTACATGTACTCCTACCGGAACACCCTCATCGGCAATACGGCCAACGGGAACTCCGGTGGTTTCGCCCTCATGCAGAGCCGCGGGCTCCTGGTCGAGGGCAATGTCGCGATGGACAACGACCAGGTCGGCTTGCTCTTCCGGGACGCCCAGGAGTGCCGAATCCTCAACAACCGCCTCGAGCGAAACGCCCAGGGCATGTTCTTCTTCTCGTCGACGGAGAACACCATTCACGGCAACCATCTCGTCGGGAACCAGGTAGGCGCGAAGATCTGGGCCGGAAGCCTCCGCAACGACGTACAGGGCAACTACTTCACCGGCAACGCCCAGCAGGTCTTCTACGTCGGCGCCCATGACCTGCTCTGGGGCGAGGGCGGCTCTGGCAATCACTTCAGCGACTACGTGGGTTGGGACCAGGACGGCGACGGCATCGGCGACCGGCCCCACCGCGTCGACAGCTTCACCGCGAATCTCCTCCACCGCTATCCCTCTGCGGTGCTACTGGTCCGCAGTCCGGTTCTCGAACTTCTGGCGCATCTCGAGGCGCGCATGCCGATTTTGCGCGTCGCAACGGTCGTCGACCTCAGCCCTGTGGTATCCGACTGATGAATGGTGAATCGACCACAGAGCGACTCGTATCGTCGCCCCAGAGCCGAGCGGCGACCGGGTCGGTTCGGGGCCGGGCTTCGGGCCAGATGAAAGAGCTCGTCCTCGACCACCTCTCGGTGAACTTCGGGGAGATACGCGCCCTCCGGGACGTCTCCCTGAACGCCCGACCGGGTGAGGCGCTGATGCTCATCGGCCCCAACGGCGCCGGCAAGTCGACGCTGATCCGCATTCTCCTGGGCCTCGTCCGGCCGGACAAAGGGTCGATCGTCGTGGACGGCAAGCGCGTATCCGTCGACCGCACGTTCAAAGAAAATCTCGGCTACCTGCCGGAGGCCATCGCCTTCAGCGACAACCTGACCGGTAGGCAGGTGCTGCGCTTTTTCGCGCACGC
>JAFDCW010000989.1 GCA_019312705.1 Deltaproteobacteria bacterium | reverse complement strand
GATGAGACCGAGGGCATCGGCGCGAATTCTGAGGTTCGAGTCCATCGTCACGAAGACGACGGGGATGTCGGGGTTCTGGTCCCGGATCTCGAGGGCCATGCCCATGATGGCGTGGTCCATCGCCGCGTTGTCGAGCTTGCGCAGTTGGGACGGGTCTTTCGGCACCGCGACCCGGAGGCGACCGCCCTCGTCGAGGTCGACCCCTTTCTCGAGGGACCCGCCGCTCTTCTCGCGCATCTCGTCGAGGAACCGAGCGATCTGCCGGGCGTTGCGCCCGAGCTCGCTCATGTCCTTCTTGAACTGGTCGACCTCCTCAATCACGTAGATCGGGATGACCACCTCGTTCTCCTCGAACTTCTTGAACGCCGCCGGGTCGTGCAGCAATACGTTCGTATCGAGCACGTGGATCTTTCGGGTCATTTTGCCCGAGCGACCTTTGGATTCGCCGGGGTCTTGAACCTGGCGCTCGGCGCCAGCGCCTCGAGGTGAAAGCTTCATGGGGAGGAGGGCCTCGTGAGTATCTCGGTCATGCTGATGCGGTTCCTCCCCAAGATCTCACCGCAGATTTCGGTGAGGGCGAGGGCGCGCATGGTGATCACTTGGGCGGCGGCGGGGTCGGCGGCGTCGGGAAATACGCCCCGGTCGACGATGGCCGCGACGGCGCCGGCTTCGAGGTACGACGGGGCCGACTCGACGGTGACGCCTCCAGCGGCCGCGAGGGAGACGCCCGGGAAGTCCTCGGCGAGGGACGCGATGTACGCGGGACCCCCGAGGCCCGCCGACGGGTGGATGGCAACCAGGTCCGGGCCGGCCGCCGCGCAGCGGGCGAGCTCGGTGGGGGTGGCCGCCCCGGCGATCACGGCGAGGCCCCGCGCCTTCGCGGCCCGAATGATCTCGATGTCGCAGATCGGCGAAATCACGAAGTGCGCGCCGGCGGCCACCGCGATCATGACCTGTTCGGTATCGACGACCCCCGAAACCCCGACGACGAGGTGGGCCTCATCCGCCAGATCCGACGCGACCTCGGTGACCTGGGGGTACGTGACGGGTATTCCGAGCAACTTGATGCCGCCGCGCGCCACCGCGATCGCCCAGTCGAAGAGCTGGTCCTCTACAGGAGCCCGGACCACGGCGACGAGGCCTTGGTCCCGGATAAGATCTGCCGTCTCGCTCACGGGGACCGAGTAGATCCCGCGCCGTTCCCTACCGTCAAGGGTTCCGGTCGAGGTCGTTGTCGCAACGGCCCGCGGGAGCTACCCTTCCCAAGTGCGCCAGACTCCCTTCCCCTTCGCTTTTGTCGCTTTGGCCCTCCTCGTTTCCGCAGCCGGCGTCGTCTGCCCCGCCGCAGCCGCAGCTCAGCTCGACCCGGAAGTCGAACGCGCGAGGGAGGAGGCCCTCAGCGGAGAATTCGACCAGGCCTCGGCCCGCCTCGAAGTCGCCCTTCTGCGCGACGATCTGAGCCGACAAGACCTCATCACCATGTATGAAGCCCGGGTCTTCATCAGCTATGCAGGAGGCGATCGAAGCGCCCTCGTGGCAGATCTCGAACGAATCGCCGCCCTCGACCCCGAGCATTCGTTCGACCCCAACTACTACGCGGCGGAGGTCACCGACGCGTTCGCCGAGACCGTCCGAAACCGGGCCGGACGCTTAGCCCTCGAAGCGGAAGCCCTGCTGCTCGCCTCCGGAGATCTCGAAATTCGAAGCGAAATCCACAACGATCCCGGTGACCTCGTGCAAAACGTCCAGATCTACGGCCGGGCCGTCGGCGAGGACTGGGAGCGTGGGGAGGGGTCCCTGCGAACGGAAATCAGCGGGGATCAAGGGGCCGAATACTACGCTCAGGCCGTCGGCCCCGGCGGGGCGATCGTCGCGACCCACGGGTCCGAAGGCGCACCGCTCCTCTTCGAGGGCGAAGGAGGCGGCGCCGGAGAGGCAGTTCCCCTCTGGGTCTGGATCGGAGGCGCCTCGGTCATCGTGGCAGCCGTCATCATCATCGCCGCCGTGGCGGCATCCGGAGGGGTCTCGGACGATACCCACATGCACCCCGCTGGAGCGGCGATGCGTTTGTTGGGAGCGGCACGGGTGATCTACAATTCGGGTGCCCCGTGCTCGCCGAAGACACCCCAGAAGAGCTCTCGCTATCCGATTTCCAGGCCGAGGCTGACCCAACCCCAGCCCTCGTCGGGGCGCGCGACCGGAATTTCGGCCGCTATCGGTTGAAGTATCAAATCGCCTCGGGGGGCATGGCTTCGGTCTTCCTCGCGGGGGCCGCGGGGGCGGCGGGCTTCGAGAAGCCGGTGGCCATCAAGCGCATGCACCCCCACCTCGCCCGGCGCAAAGAATACGTGGAGATGTTCCTCGACGAGGCGAGGATCACCTCTCGGATCAACCACCCGAACGTCTGCCAGGTATTCGATTTCGGTGAGACCGAAGGGGCCTACTACATGGCCCTCGAGTACCTCGTCGGGGAGCCCCTCACGACGATCCTCGCCCACGTGCAGAAGCGAGGCACCTACCAATTCGCCCCCTGGCGGGCGATCGCCGCGCGGGTATGTGTCGCCATGTGCGAAGGGCTGCATGCAGCCCACGAGCTCCGCGATAGCGATGGGCAGCGCCTCGACGTCGTGCACCGCGACGTCTCCCCGTCAAACGTCATCGTCACCTTCGACGGCGGCGTGAAGGTCGTGGATTTCGGGGTGGCGAAAGCGCGGGGCCGACTGCATCAGACGACGACGGGCACCCTGAAGGGCAAGTTCAGCTACATGGCCCCGGAGCAGGTCGGGGGCCGCGGGGTCGACGCGCGGTCCGACATCTGGTCGATCGGCGTGTGTCTCTGGGAGATGCTCACCTGCAAGAGGCTTTTCAGGCGGGCCTCCGAGATGGAGACGTTGATCGCCGTCGGTCAGGGAGACATCCCGAATCCGTCCGACCTCGTCCCCGAGATCCCTCCCGAACTGGCGGCGATCGCTCTCCGGGCCCTGGATCGCAACCCCGACGGGCGATATGCGAACGCTCGGGAGATGGCCCGGGACCTCGACCGTTGGATCCAGAGGCAGTCCGAGCCCGCGGGCATGGCCGACGTCGCGGATTTCCTCGCCGAGAATCTGACCAAAGAGCACAACTCGAAGGCCCTCTTCGTGCAGACCGCCATGGTCGACAAGGGGGGCCCGGCCGCCCAACGGATGTCGGCCGCGGCGACCCGGCTCTTCGACGGAGGCACGCCCTCTGGAACCCCCTCGATGGAGACGGAGACGATTCCGCCGTTTTCGGAGTCGAATTCCCATACCCGCCCGATCCACCAAGAAGAGTCGACCGGGAGCATCGCCGGGGCCAGCCCTCCCCCCGCCCCCCAAAACGCCCCCCTCCTCCTCGGAATCGCGGGCATGCTCCTGGTCGCCCTCGTCGCCGCCATCTCCGGCGTATTCGTTGCGGTCGGGGGCGGCGAAGAGGGGGCGATCGCGGTCATTCCCACCGAGCAAAAACGGATCACCCCGCGAGCAGCCGCCGAACCAGACGAGACGGAGGCGACTCCGGAGATAGAGGAACCGAGGGCGCAAGTCACCACTGCCGAAGAGGTCGAGCGCGCGCGGCAAGAAGGGCGTGCAGAGGCGCGGCGGGAAATCGAAGAGGAGAACCGAGCGCGGGCCGCTGCCGAACGCCAGGAACGAGAGGCCGAGCGCGAGCGGCGGGCAGCGAGCTCGATGACGAAGCGGCCGGCTACCATGCAAGCGCCGCCCACGGCGACCGGCACCCTGATGGTCACCGGCGTCCCCGGCGGCACGGTCCTCGTCGACGGGAGTCGACGCGGAGAGACGCTCCGGCCCATCACCGGTATCCCGGTCGGCTCCCACACAATCACCGTCCGCAGAAACGGCCAGACCCGCACGAAACGAACGCGTGTTCGTGCCTCCGGGACGACCGTGGTAAGC
>JAFDCW010000236.1 GCA_019312705.1 Deltaproteobacteria bacterium | reverse complement strand
GAAGACAATGTCGCCATTCTCCCGCCCTAGCACCGTTTCGTCACGATACAGGTAATGCACGTCTCGGCCTACCCCTTCAGTGGTGTACTGCAAAAGCCTGACAATCCGGGGCACTTCGGGTGTTCCGAAGACCAAAACACCACGTTCGCTGGCCGGCCCGAGGGGCAGCTCGGTGTCCCCGAGGACCTCAAAACGCATGACCTGTTGGCCGATGAGAATCATGTCGCCGGACTGTATATCCTGCGGTTGGCGAATGCGAAGGTAGCATCCGTTGACGCTGTCGAGGTCGACCAGGGCCCAGGAATCGCCCTTCTCGACGAGCCTCGCGTGGCGCGGGGAGAGATAGGGGTCGTCCGCGAGGAGAACGTCTCCCTCACGGCTCCCGATGTCGATGGACGGCCGATCGAGGGGATAGACGCGCCCATCCGTGCCGTCCTTGAGGATGGCCACCAAGCGCGCCGTGCTGTGGGTCGGCTGGGCCCCCGCCTCGAGGACGGTGGCGAACCCTGGTCGGGCGCCGTCCGGCGACGCCTGGGGCGCGGGGGCCGCGGGGGGGCTGGCCGCAGCGCCTCCGAACGAGGCCCCGGCGACAGCAGCCTCGTCGACGACCTTCGAGGGTGCGGTCATGTGGGGCGAGAGCCGAGAAGCGGCAGCGTTGGGGGCGTCGTTGGGCCCATCAGCATAGCGGGCGCCGCAGAATTTGCAGAACTCACTGCCGGGGTCCCCAACACCGCGGCACCGCCAACAGGCCTGGCCGACGGGCGACTCCGCGGGTTCGGGGGAGGGGGCCGCGGCCGCATGGGGGGTCGCAACCGGGGCCGGAGCGGCGACCGGAGCGGGGGCCGCGGCGGGGGCCAGCGCGGTGGCTGCGGCAGGAGCAGGTGCCGCGGCGGCTCGAGGTACCGCTTCGGGATTCAAGCCGTTGCCGCATTGAACGCAGAAGCGCATGTGAGGTGCGTTCGAATGCCCACATCGAGAGCAGGCGTTGCCAGATGCCCCCGCTTCGCTGGCTGGAGCCGCGGCAGCGGGGGCGGGAGCCGGCGCGGGGGCACCCATGCGCGTCCCGCACTGCTGGCAGTACACGCTCCCCTCAGGGTTTTCGAATCCACAACCAGCACAGGGCATGCAGCGCGAAGTGGAGCCCAGACGCGAGCGATCCGTCAAGCGAAAGCCCCCGACAATACGGGGAAACTGAGCGCCGCCGCCCCCCACCGGGGCCGACCGTCACTGACCGCCGGAAATGGCCACCCCGAGGCGAAGGCCGAGAAGGGCGTCCACCCCGAAGCCATCGGCCCGCTGAACTCCATCGGCGCCGGTGGTGAAGCCCTCGAGGACGACTAGGCGGGTGACGAGGGCCACCATGACCGAAATGCTCTCGCTGATCTCCCATTCCAAGCCAGAATGCAGGTTGAGGGCGAGGCCCACGGTGTCCACCCGGAGGGTGTCGCCGAAGATGACCCCCCCGAAGCCCGCGCCAAGGTACGGATGGATGACGTTGTCCCGAGCGAGGAGGTGCCGGGCGTAGGCCGTGATCGCCTGCACGGTCCCGAGCTCGTAGATCCCGCTGCTATTGAGGAACCAAGCCTCGTATTCGAGGCCGATCGCCATGCCTGAGGACCATCGCCGCTCGATCCCGCCGCCGATCCCGCCGCCACCGTTCAAGACGCAGTCGGCCCCGGAAGGGCATGAATGCACGTTTACTAGGGGAAAAACCGCTGAGAACCACACGGTTCCCACGATCATCGCCGGCAACTCGTCGGGGGCCGGGGGCAGCTCGAAGCGCTGCGCCCAGGCGACCGAAGGCGCGGCAAACGAGGCCACGGAGCCCAGGACTAGGAGCGCGGGCAAGAGCAAACGGGGGAGGCGTCCCATAGGATACGGGAGCTAGTCTCGCCCACCCGCCGAGGGAAGCCAATTGTCGCGCTCATTTCATTTCGTTGCCCCGAGCCGACACCCGCCATCTGAAGCGCCAAGTCTTGGCCTCTGGAGCAGTGACGCGATGCAGATCCGACTCGACAAACGGGCGGTAAAACAGATCCGGCTTTCGATCAACGACGCGATCGAAGAAGGCGACACCGAGACCCTCCGCGAAGACATCATCAACGCGTTCTCGGATGAGCAGATCGAGGAGATCGAGCGCCGGGTCGACGCCGCCGATTTCTACGATTTCATCTCCGACGTGCTCGAAGAGTGGTCCCTCGAGGACATGGATGAGCTCTTCGAGATCCTCGAAGGCCAACTCGTCGATGCGAGCATCGACCTCAAGTACCACCTCGCCGCCGACGCCGACGACGACGACGAAGAAGACGACGACGACGACGACGATTTCGACGACGACGACAACTAGTCCCAAGAAGGCGCAGAGCCGCGCACCCGACCGAAGCGGGATCGCTGCCTAGTTGGAGCAGCTGCTGCGCAGCCGTGCCGCCGCGACGCGGCGCGCTCTCCCGACCTCGAACTCCGAAACGACACGCCGGTACAGGACGCATGCGTCGTCCATGCGCCCCCGTCGCTCCATGAGGTCGCCGAGGCCGAGAAGCGCATCGTCGCGAAGCTGCGACGTCGGGTAGTCATCGTAGAGGCGCTGGAACGACGCCTCGGCGGCGTCGAGGTCGGACCGCACGTCACGTTCGAGCTCCGCGATGCGCAGCTCGGCCCGGGGCATCGTCGGCAGCGTATACGACCCGGGGCTCCACGTACCTTCGTGGCGACCCGTGAGCGACGAGAGGTGCGCCACCGCGGCGCCCGCGTCCCCATCCTCCTCAGCGAGGTCCGCGAGGCGAACGAGGGCGTCGTCCCAGAGTTCTCCCTCGGGATAGGGGTGCTCGTCGACGACCCTCGAAAAATAGCCCGCCGCGGCGATTCGCTCCTCGGCCTCGAGGGCGCGTTCGGCGAGGCGAAAGAGCACGTGATCGTGCAGGTCGCTTTCCCGGAGGGGCTCGTCGAGGCCGGCGAGGAGGGCGGTTCCTGCCTCGGGCCCTTCGGCCTCGGTCAGCTGGGTCACCCACCGGTCGAGGGAGCGCACGGCGAGGCCATGGTCCGGGTGCCTCCGGACGATGCGCTCGAAGCCGGCCAGGGCCCCGGCGGAATCCCCATCTTCGAGGCGCAACGACGAAGCATCGTAGAGCGCCCGAACCGTGTTTCGGGAAATCGGCTCGTTCGCCGCGAGGGCGTCGAGCTCGGCGAGGGCTTCGGCACGACGGCCGGCGCGCAGCAGCGAGCGCGTGCGGCGGTAGCGCGCCTCTTCGCGGTCCACGCGTCGCTCGGCAGATTGCGCCGCCGTCTCGTACTCCCGAGCCGCCCCATCGAAATCGTCGGCGGCATGCAGACGGTCCGCGCGGGCGAGGGACTCGAGGTGCGCGTCGCCGCGGGGCTGGGACAGGGTCGGCACGCACGCCGGCCCGATCACCGAGACCAACACAGCCACGAATATGAAGTGGGCACGAATCAAGCGTCAGCCCATCGCGCCTGCGGCGCCCGAGAGAAGATCGACGGCCCGAAGGACCGCGGCCCGGGAGACGTCGAGGTGAGTCACGGCCCGCACGCGTTGCTCGTCGATCGCCCCGACGAGGACCCCCGCCGTCCGGGCCCGGGTGACGAAGGCGGCGGCCCCCGTCGCGACGTCGAAGTTGACGATGTTGGTCTCGACGGCCGAGGCGTCGCAGGTGATGCCCGGGACGTCAGCGAGGCCCCGGGCCAGCAAGGCCGCGTTTTCATGATCCGTCGCGAGGCGCTGCACGTGGTGGTCGAGGGCGTGGTGAGCCGCCGCACAGAGCAAGCCGACCTGGCGCATGGCCCCGCCGAACATGCGCCGGATGCGCCGGGCTCGGACCTCGATGAGTTCGCGGGGACCGGCGATCACCGAGCCGACAGGCGCCCCGAGGCCCTTCGAGAAACACGCGCTGACCGTGTCGAAGGGCGCGGCGAGCACGTCGAGGGGCAGGCCCGTCGCAATGCCTGCGTTCCAAATTCGGGCACCGTCGAGGTGAAGCAAGAGGCCCCGGGCCCGAGCACGATCTGCGAGGGCCACGATCTGGTCCTGGGGAAAGACCCTCCCCCCGGCCACGTTGTGCGTATTTTCGACCCAGACCAACCGCGATGGGGCGAGGTAGTAGTGGTCCGCCTTGATCGCGGCCTCCATCTGGGCGGCGTCGAAGAGCCCCCCGGCACCCACGGGCACCAGGGTCACGCCGCCGAAGGCCGCCGCCGCACCGCACTCGAAGAGGAAAACATGGGAATTCTCACCGATGATCGCCTCCTCACCGGGGCGGCAATGCAGCTGGAGGGCAACCTGATTGGCCATCGTCCCGCTCGGCACGAAGAGCGCCGCCTCTTTGCCCAAGAGCTCCGCCGCCCGCTCCTCGAGCAGTCGCGCCGACGGATCCTCTCCATAGACGTCGTCGCCCACCGGGGCCTCGGCCATCGCCCGGCGCATGGCTGCGGTCGGCTGGGTGACGGTGTCGGAGCGAAGGTCGATGGTCATGGACCGGGATTCTATGCTGGTTCGGCCTCTGGGCCAGGCCCCAGAAGGTCTTTAGGGGGAGGGCCTTCTCAACCCTTCCGTAGCCCGGCCATCGGGGAGTACCATGGGGCGCTATGACGCAATCTCGCATCAAGAACTGGCTTTCCATCGCCCTGCTCTCGCTCCTGCCGCTCGTGGCGCTCGGCTGCGGTGGCCCTTCCGAATACGCCCTCGCCGGCACCTCCCGAGCCGCCGGCATGGACGGCTTGGTGACCGTCGAGAAGATCGAGGGCTCCTACATCGTGCGGGTGACGGTCGAGCACCTGCCTCCCCCGGGGCGCCTCGGCAACGGCATCAACCACTACGTCCTGTGGCTCCAGCCCCAGAACCAGCAGCCTCACCGCGAAGCGATGCTCGAGTTCGACGAGGACGAGCGCACCGGCCGGGCGACGGCGACGACCCCTCAAGGACGATTCACCCTCATCATCACCGGTGAGCGAACCGCCGCCCCGGTGTCGCCCTCGGACGTCATCGTGGTCCGCAAGGTAGTCGCCCCGAGTAGCTGAGATGGCGATGGTCACCACTCGCGAGCTGCGCGGCAAGGCCGTCTTTTCACAAGACGGCCGCCAGCTCGGCCTCGTGGAGAGCATCGAGCTGAGCCACTCGTCATGGCGGATCATCGGCTTCGATGTGAAGCTCAAGCGCGAGGTCCTCGCCGCGATGAACCTCAAGAAGCCGATGATGGGCACCCAGAGCGTGCTCATCGGCCCCGACGAGATCAGCGGCGTCGGCGACGCGATCATCTTGAAGCAGGAGATCGGCGAGGTCGAGCACAGCGGCGGCAAGGCGAAGTAGTTCGCCTTCCCGCACCAGCGCTTCAGCCGGTCGAGTTGCCGTCGTCTTCCGGGACGTTCCGGGCCTCGCCCCAGTACTGCTCGACGAGGGCGTCTTCTTGCTCGATCCCGCCGGCGCGACGGGCCTTCTTGTCGAGGCGGGCTCGGGCGTGAAGGAGCAGGTCGTCAACCTGGTCGCGCACGTCGTTGACGTGCAGCAGGAAGCTCGAGAGCAGCTCCGCCGACGCCATTCGGCCGTTGGCGTAGGCCTCGAGGCCGCGGACCTTCGTCGTCTGGAGCTTGCGTCTCAAGTCGAGCAGCTCGTCGAGGTCGAGGGTCGCGTGACGTTCGAGGCCGATGACCCGCTTCTCGAGGGCGTTGACCCGACGGATGTAGTCGTCGAACCCCTGGAGCTGGCGGGCGCGATACCAGCGGTAGGCGAGGAATAGGGCGACGGCCAGCGATACGAAGAAGCTGCGCAGGCTCTCGAGGTTGTCGATGACCTCCGGCGTCAGGAAGCGCTCATCCCGACGGAGGTAGCTCGTAGTGCCGTCGTGCAGTTCGTACTCCGGATATGCGAGCAACTCTTCGCCCTCCCGGGCCGACAGAGACGCACTGCGCGTGAAGCGGTCCGAGTAGACCGCCTCGACGAGGCGCCGGACCGCGACCGGGTCGACGTCGGCGTGGGCGACGACGAGCATGCGGGTGGCGACCGTCGTCGCCGGAGCCCCGGGCATCGCCGGGCCGTAGGCGTAAGCGGGGATGGCCGCCTCCCGGACCGAAGGGTTGCGCAGCGCGAGGGCCGCAGCGACCGGTACGGGCAGCACCCGGTAGCCATGCCTATCGACCAAGTAATCCGCCACCGGCGACGGCAACGACGACACGTGAAAAACCGCGTCGGGCAATCTCGCCCGGGGGAGCTCGAGGAGGGCCTCGTAATCGAGGTTCGACTCGACGAAATCCCGACCGGAGGAGAGCCCCGCGAGGGCGAGGGCTTCGAGGGCCAGGGTGTGCGTCCCGCTGCCCTCGGTCGAGAGGTTGACCCGGCGACCGCGAAGGTCTTCGAGGCGATCGATGGGTACCTCCGGGTGCACCAGAAAGTGCAGCATCTCGTGCACCAGAGGCGCGACCTCGCGCGCGTACCGGTGACCCGCGAGACCGCCCTGGACGAGGGCCACGTCGAGGGTCCCCTCCCCCACCGCCTGAAGGTCCTCCTCGGAGCCGAGGGTCGACCGAAGGTTGAGCGTCACCCCGCGCCGGGCGCACTCCTCGCCGAGGTGTACGGCGATCTGATGCCGGCGCCCCTCCTCCGCTCCGGCGCTCATCGAGAGCGCAAAAGTGGGCTTCTGGAGGCCCAGAACCAGGAGCACCCCCGTGAGCAAGACGAAGCCAATAGCCGCCGCCGCCACCAGGCGGGGGTTTCGGTAGAGGCGCGTCACGCGCCCGACGAAATCGGCGAGGGCCTTCATCGCGGGGCGGAGGGTACCCCACGGTCGGGCGGGCGACCTACCCTTGACACCCTCCCCTTTCCTGGCTATCTGAGCCGCCCGCTGAAAAGCGGGTT
>JAFDCW010000988.1 GCA_019312705.1 Deltaproteobacteria bacterium | reverse complement strand
CTCGACGCCATGGTGCCCTGGGGCGAGGACCACGTGGGCGCTGACCATTGGGAAGTTTGGGGACAGACACCATAGGTGCAGGTCATGCACGCTCGCGACGCCCTCGGTCTCGACGATCGTCTTCTGCACCGCGTCGACGGCGAGGTCCGCCGGGACGCCTTCCATGAGCACCTGTAGGGTCTCCCGGAGGAGTCGCACGGCGCCGATGACGATGAGGCACGCGATGACCAGAGAGGCGATGGGGTCCGCGAGGGTGAAGTTCCAGCCGATCACCGCAACGCCCGCGACGATGGCCGCCACCGAACCGAGGGCGTCGCCGATGACGTGCCATAGGGCCGCCCGGATGTTGAGGTTGGTCGAGGCACCCCGACGCAGCAGCAAGAACGCAACGCCGTTGATGACCAGCCCGCCGATGGCCGTCCCGAGCAGCCCGGCCCCGGCGACCGCGGGAGGGGCGCTCAATCTCCCGACGGCTTCCCAGGCGACGCTCCCGGCGATGACCAGGAGCACGGAGCCATTGATCAATGCGCCGAGGACCTCCGCCCGGCGGTACCCGTAGGTCTGCGTCGTATCTGGGGGGCGCACCGAGATGGCCGCCATCACGAGGGCCAGGAGCAGCGCCCCGGTGTCGCCCACCATGTGTCCCGCGTCCGCGAGCAAAGCGAGGCTCCCGGAGCGCAAGCCCACCACGACCTCGACGACGGCAAATCCGCCGGTGAGCGCCAGGGTGAAGCCCAGGGCCTGACGCCCCGACGCGCCGTCGGGCGCTCCGTGGCCGTGACCGTGTCCGTGGCTCATGGGGCCGACCTGCCCCCGCCTCGGGGGGTCAACGGGCCGCTCGGCCTTCGGGGCCGAGGCCCGCCTTCGCACGCTTGCCCAGGAGTTCGCGGACCAGGGAGTCCGGAAGAGGCTGAACCCCGCCGTGAACCTCTGCGCGATAGGCGATGTGCGCCAGGTGTTCGGCGAGCTCGAGGCGCAGCATCGCCTGCTCTACATCGCCGCCCCAGCTGATGACTCCGTGTTGCGCCAGGAGGACGACGTCGTAGTGGTCGACGTAGGGGCCGAGGGCCTGCTCGGAGGCAGTTCCCGGGGCCGCAAAGGGCACCAGGGGCACCTCCCGGCCGAGGGACACGACGCTCTCGGGGAGGAAACAGGGCAGCGTTTGGCCCGCACAGGCGCGCGCCGTCGCAAACGGAGGGTGGGCGTGAACGACCGCGCCGACGTCTTTGCGGTGCCGGTAGACGAGCAAGTGCAGGCCCAGCTCGCTGAACGGCCGATTGCGCCCGCGCACGACGCGGCGCTCCTCGTCGACGACGATGAGCTGGTCCGCCGAGCACGCCCGCTTCGAGAACGATGTCGGCGTCGCAACGATCTGTCCGGGCCCGCCGAGGGCCGTGATGTTCCCGTCGTGGTTGGCGACCCAGCCGCGGTCCCAGAGCACCGATGACGCGCCCGAGACCTCGCGCTTGAGCTGGTGTTCGGTCTTCTTCGCGGCGCTCATGGCGCTTCGAGGGCGATTGGACCTTCGAGGGTGACCGCATCGACGATGCCGACGATGACGCTGCGGATGGGCAGCTTGCCGTCGACGGAGCCGAGCATCTGCCGGGAGCCGTTGCCCTCTTGATTGATGATCACCGTATCGCCGATGCCGGCCTGGGCCCGGTCCACCGCGAGCAGTGCTTCCCCGGTCTCCTGCTGATTCTCGTCGAGGGGCTGGCAGTAGAGGAGCGTCTGGCCGACGTAGGCCGGGTGCTTTTCGGTCGCGACGACGGTGCCGACGATGCGGGCGAGCTTCACGGTGCCCCCTCCACTCCGTCTACCTGCTGGACGTCGTCGACGATGCCCACAACAGCCGCGTCGACGGGCACGAAGGCCTCTTCGAGGGCGTGGGAGGCCTCCCGGGCGCCCACGAGGAAGACGAGGTCGTCCGGTCCGGCCTTGGCCGTATCGCAGGCGATCTGCGGCCGCCCGGAGGGTTTTCGTTGCCGGTCGAGGGGCTGGACCACCAGGAGCTTCACTCCTTCGAGACCCTCGTATTTCTGGGTCGCAACGCAGGTCCCGATCACACGGCCGAGGTACATGGCGGCAGGTTATACGGGAAGTCCGCCGGTGGGGGGACCCCGAAGTGCCGCCGGAGGCAACGAGTGTCGTCGGTGATACGGGGTCAGCCGAGCGCCGGCTCCTGGTGAATTGGG
>JAFDCW010000987.1 GCA_019312705.1 Deltaproteobacteria bacterium | reverse complement strand
GATAGGTTCCTGAGACGCAGCATTGCTGAATGTTCTCGGACGCAGCTGGGTTGAATGCGAATGCGGCCAGCGCCAGTCAGCCTCGCCGAAGTGACCGCCCGCGCGCCAATGCGGCGAGGGTCAGGATGGCCACCAGCAGTCCCAGCTGAGAGCCGGGCTCTGGGACGTAGGCGTCGGCGTAGATGAACGTCGCGCGATCGAATGTGGAATCGGCGAGCGGCGGGTCGCTCACCGTCAGGATGCGGTAGCCGAAGGGGGCGTCGCGATCGACGCGAACGTCGGCCTCGAGAATATTGGGGGCCACTAGGCGGACGCCATCCACGACGACGCCGCTGCCCAGATCGATGGACACATCCGAGCTCCACTGGTGCTTCGCCCCCTCGACGCGCACCGTTGCGGAGGCGCCGCGGGCGAGGCTCGGCGGGTCGAAGCTCAGTAGCTGGTAGAACGACTCGTGGCGAAGCTCGATCACACCCCTGCCGACCGCGAGCTCCGTCCCGCCATCGATCGGTGTCGAGACCTGAACGTCCCGAGTTCCCGGCTCGGTCGCGGGGTCGGGCTGTATGACGATGCGGAGCGTCGTCGGGTCTACGACCTCGGTTTCGAGCACCGTCACGTCGCCGGCGGGAAACGAGACCACCGACTCCGCGTTCCAGTGCGTTCTCCGACCGCGCAGGGTAACGGAGAGGATCATCCCCTCGGTGGGCGTCAGAAAGTAGTAGCGTGGAATCTCGCGAGGGTTGGCGGAGACCACCGCGGGAAAGGACGCGCTCGACACCCCGCTCTGGATCGCGACCTGCGTAAGCTCGGTATCGAAGCTTCCGTAGATGTCCGGGAACACCGCCATCCCACCGGTGGCGGCGGCGATCGACGCATAGGTGGCGAAGTGCTCGGCGAGAGGGCTCTGGTCCACCGACACCAGATAGTATCCTTCGTCCCCTAGGGCCCGATACGCCTGGAGGTAGAGCGTCCCGCTTTCCGTTGGCACCAAGGGGATGTCGCGGACGTCGGTACTGGGGGCCTCGTCCGGATTGATCCCGTACCAGCGGGCGAGCACCGTCGTGCCGTCCGCAGCGAGGATCCGGAAGTTGACCGACGCCGTGTGCACCACCGTGCGGATGCGATAAGGCAGTCCGGCTTCGACGGAGAAGACGAAGAAGTCCGAATCGGCCTGACTCACCCTCCCCTGGGTCATGCCGCGCACCGGCGTGCCGCCGATTGCCAGGGGAGTCGCCGCATCGGCCATCTCACCGTGCGCGTCCAGCGGCTTCTGCCCCTCGTCGGGGATGCTGCCCCCGGGCGGGTCGACGTCGTCGGGGGCGAAGTATACCGCCTCGCGCGACGAGCCCACTTGGCTCGAAGGGGCCGCGAACGAACCACCCCACTCGGTCGTGGGGCAGCTGCCGCTCAGCAACGTGAAGAGCATCCCGCTCTTGGCGATGATCTCGTTGATGATGGACTGGTGGGAAGGGCCGGGGTGGGGCGATGCGTCCGAGGCGAAGATGATGGAGCCCGTCGGCGCCAGGTTTCGCGCCGCCAGCTGTAGGGCCTGGAGGCCAAGCTCGGGACACGTGCCCCCGCCGTTGGGCGTGATGCTGGACAGCGCATCGCGCGCCTCCTGGAAGTCGGTGGTGGTGATGCGAACTGCGACGTTGTTCCTGAAGGTGATAATCTGGATCGTGGGTGGCGGGGCACCGTCGAGCTGCTCCTCGACGGCGGTGATGGCGTCCATGAAGACGGGGATGATCTCGGCGTACTCGTCCACCATGCTGCCCGAGTTGTCGATCACCAGCACGAGTCCCGCGTTACCGATGCGCCGGCTGTTGCTCCAGTAGCGGCCGAGCGCGCCGCCCGGCGTCTCCGGTGTGCTGGTGTTCTTGCCTTCGATGACCCAGTTGACGAAGGTCTCTCCGACGATGTTTTCCCACTCCGCTGCCGTCGGCGTGTACTCCTCCCCGGTGATGCCATCCACGCGCTCCACCTCCGTCTCGAAGGTGTCGTCGTAGAAGACGAGCGAGATGTCGTTCAGCGGGTTGGCGTCGCCGCCCCCCTGGTCGAACCAGAGGAACGTCGGCGGGTCCGGCGAGCCTGCGGGGCTGAAGTCGTCCTCTGGGTGCGCCGGGTCCGGCGCGGTCGCGTTGCGGGTGAAGACGCCGCCGAGCTCGGCCTTTTCCGAGTTCGATTTCCCCGCCGCCAGG
>JAFDCW010000235.1 GCA_019312705.1 Deltaproteobacteria bacterium | reverse complement strand
ATCATGAGCAGCAGGTGGTACGACGCCGAGGCCATCCACGCGCTCCTCGACCTGCTTCAGACCGCGAGTCGGAATCCCCGCTTCGCCGAGGAGGCTGGCGACGCGGTCATGTCCAAGACGCTCTCCGGTTTCTTCCGGGCGGCGGCCCGCTTCCTGGTGACCCCCGAGCGCTATGTGAACCACGCCCACCGGCTGTGGGGGAAGTACTACGACACCGGGGAGTTCGAGATTCGCATGACCAGCGACTCGAGCACCCGGACGACCATCCGCCGATGGAACTCCCATCATCCGATCCTCTGCTACATGAATGTCGCCGCTGCGCATGTGATCTACGCAACGCTCGGCTGCGAAGACGTGAGGGTGACGCGGGTGAAATGCGTCGGCCACGGCGCCGGGGCGTGTGAATACGAGGCCGCCTGGAGCCCCTGACAGGGACGGTGCCCATCGCGAACTGTTTGGGGTTATGCTCGACCGCAGAATGGGGGGCCTGTGAGCGACGCGAAGATCTGTCCACACAGCTTGTCGTGCCAGATGTACGAAATCTTCCAGCTTCAGGGGGCGCTGAACGTCTGGAAGATGAACTACTGCCGACGCGACTTTCAACGCTGCGCTCGGTACAAGATATCCGAGCAGGGGGAGAGTCCCCCGATCAACCTCATGCCGAATGGCAAACTGCTAACTGGGCCGGGAGGCTGACGTGGAGTATCTCGATTTCGTAGTGGGAGGCATCGCGCTTGCCGGGGTGGTGCTCACGCACTGGTTCCTCGCGGGTCGGTTGCCGGCCATGTCCGGGCGCTACTCGAGCCTCGTCGACCGCCTGCGCGGAAAGAAGCGCAGCGATGCCGACTTCGACCTCTCGCCGGAGGAGCTCCTCGAGGCGATGAAGGAACTGACCATGGAGGAGTTTGGGCAAGACGCCATGGATGCTGTGGAGGCCGAGGCCGAAGCGGGGGGAGGCGCGGTCGCCGCGACCGCGACCCTCACCGCCCCCGAAGCCCCGAGCCTGGGTCTGCTCTACATGGGGGGCATGGTGACCGGAGGTTTTCTGTCGGCCCTCATCACCGGCGCGGTCACTCCCACCATCACGCTCCATGGAGTTCGCTTTCACGAGCTCTTCGGTACGGGCATGACCTCGGTCATCCCGCTGATCGTCGGGGGCTTCTTCGTAGGCATCGGTACCCGCATGGCGGGTGGCTGCACGACCGGCCATGGCCTCTGCGGGATGGGGGCCCTGCAGAAGGGCAGCCTCGTCACGACGATGTCGTTCTTCGGCGTCGGCATAGTGACCGCGCTGCTCCTCGGGGCGGTGCTATGACCGGCCTGATGCGAACCCTCGGCGTCTTCTCCGCCGGGATTCTCTTCGCCATGGTCCTCAGTCGCACGGGGTTCACCTCCTGGGACGAAGTCCACGGGATGTTTTCGTTCAGCGATCTGCGTCTGACCCTCACCTTCGGCGTCTCGGTGACCATCCTCGCGATTGCGTTCTTCATCGCCAAGAAGAAGGGCGCGCGCCTCCCGGTCCGGGAGATCCACAAAGGCTCGATCCTGGGCGGGGTCTTCTTCGGCCTCGGCTGGGCGCTCTCCGGCGCGTGCCCGAGCATCGCGCTGGTGCAACTCGGGGAAGCCCAGCTCGGCGCGCTCTGGACCTTTGCCGGGATCTTTGCCGGCAACTGGGCCTACTCCATCGCCCAAGATCGCTGGCTGAAGTGGCCCCGCGTCTCCTGCGATGACTGAAGCTGCGTCGCAGGTCGCGCGATGCTCTCTCCCCACCCCGAATACAAAGTGCTTTCTTGATGTACAGCTTGACCGATGACGTTCGAATCGAAGGGCTGAAGCCCCTCATCTCGCCTGCGATCCTGATGGAAGACTTGCCCCTCAGCGATGCGGGGGCCGCGCGGGTCACCAAGGCGCGCCGGGAGA
The DNA here is from genome assembly GCA_019312705.1 of Deltaproteobacteria bacterium. The sequence goes on along the minus strand of JAFDCW010000235.1, from coordinate 4,962 downwards.
CGAGTGACATCCTTCGGGGCCGGGACGACCGGCTCCTGGTCGTCGTCGGGCCGTGCTCCATCCACGACCCCGATGCAGCCCTCGAGTACGCTCACCACCTCGCCGATGCGGCAAAGGAGCTGGCCGGCGAGCTGCACATCGTGATGCGCACGTACTTCGAAAAGCCGCGCACGACGATCGGCTGGAAGGGGCTCATCAACGACCCCGACCTCGACGGCAGCTTCGCCATCAACAAGGGCCTTCACGTCGCCCGGGGCCTGCTCCGAGACCTCGTGGAGCTCGGCGTGCCCACGGGCACCGAATTCCTCGACCCCATCTCACCGCAGTTCGTCGCGGACCTCGTCTCTTGGGGGGCCATCGGAGCCCGCACGACCGAAAGCCAGGTCCACCGGGAACTCGCGTCAGGGCTCTCGATGCCAGTCGGTTTCAAAAACGGCACCGGGGGTGCCGTGAAAGTCGCCGTCGACGCGGTCAGCTCCGCAAGCCACCCTCACCGCTTCCTGTCGGTGACCAAACAGGGCATCACCGCCATCGTCCATACGAAGGGCAACCCCGACTGCCACGTGATCCACCGGGGCGGCGCCCACGCGCCCAACTACGACGCCGAGAGCGTCGCCAAGTCGCGGGCGCTCCTCGAGGCTGCCGGCCTCGAGCCCCGCCTGATGATCGACTGCAGCCACGCAAACAGCGGCAAAGACCCCGACCGACAGCCGGCCGTCGCCGCCGATGTCGGGGCGCAGTTGGCCAGCGGAAGCGATGCGATCTTCGGCGTCATGATCGAGAGTTTCCTCGAAGATGGCCGACAGGACCGAGTCCCCGGGACAACCCTAGTCCGGGGCCAGAGCATCACCGACGGCTGCCTCGGATGGGCGCGCACGCGGCCGGTCCTCGAGGACCTCGCACGCGCCATCTCGAAGCGGCGAGACCGCTGAGCCCAAACCGCGCCCGCTGTCAATCGAAGCTGAAGTGCTCGGGGCGCGCCTGATTCAAGCAGCCGGACGTGGCCCAGAGGTTCTTGGCCCGGAGGTCCATGATGAGGCCGCCGCAGGTGCGCATCTTGTGCGGGGCCTCGGGGCTCGCGGCGTGCGTGCAAACGCTCCGCGGATAGCCGTCGTGGGAGCCGAGGCGACGCCAGAGGTCCGCCCGGTCGACCACCGCAGAGGTAGCCAGGCTCTGGCAGAGGGTGTCGTAGCGCACATGCGTCGTCGACTCACTGGAGACCACGTTGACCGCTGCCATCTCATCGTCGACGCAGTGGTTGGTATGTACGAAGAAAGCAGCCTCTCCGGAGAAAACGACCTTTTCTTTCTGGCCGCTGGTCTCGATCCCGTAGGCAGAGCGATCGGTCGCGACGAGGTAGTGGTGGCCGCTGCCGAGGGGGCTCTCGAGGATGACGTCGCGCCCGGCTTCAGCGTCGGCCTCTTTCAATACCCGGCGGACGAGGGCCGGCCATAGGACGCCGACCTTCGCGTCGAGGCTCTTGAGGTTGTTGATAGTGATGCCGAGGCCCCGGCTGTTCATGCCGGTCATGCCCAAACACCCCACGAGGCTGAAGAGGGAAGCGGCGGGCTCGTCGCCTCGAGCCGGCACCTCGAGCATCATCACGTAGGGGTACGCGGAGCCGTGCATGTCCCAGGTCTGGCCGAGCAGCGCGCCGGCGGCGGCGGCGGTATAGACGGCAGAGCAATCGTCTTCGGCCGGCGTCGCGGCCACGGCGGGGTCGATGTCCCGGAGGTCCGTGTAGTGATTCAGGACGACGATGCCGGCGGGGTCGAGGCCCGAGCCCTCGGCGATGCCCATGAACTCCGCGTAGAGGTCTCGGTCGAAGGCCTCGAGGACCGGCAAGTGTTTCTCGGCGATGCCGAGGACCTGCTCTCTGGAAGCGAAGCCGCCGATTTCGACCGTGAGCCCGAGGCGAAGATCCGCGAGGTCTCGGATCATCGGCCGGAACGCCTCGCCGTGGGCGCGGCCCTGTTCGCGCGGCGAAGCGTCGGCGGGGAGAGTGAATACCTTCATGCGAGAGCCTCCTGGAGCGCCTCGCCAAAGGCCTCGGCCACCTCGCCGCCGGCATCGAGGGGCGGCGCGATGGCGAAGGCGCCGTTCGGGAACGCAAGGACCCGCTGCCCGCGTGCGAGCAGCGCCGCGACGATGGCCGGCGTGCGCTCACCGGCATGCACAACCCGGTAGAGCCCCGCTCCGAGGACCTCGAGGCCGGCATCCCGGGCCGGCGCGAGGGCGCGGTCCCAGTTTTCGGCGAGGGCCCCGACGTCGACCGCGCGCGCCGCGCGCAGTTGGTGATGAGCGCGCACCAAGCTGAGCTCGTCTCCGTCCCAGGTGGAGACCATGGTGAGCGCGGTCGGCACGAAGTACCGGGCGTCGCAATGCACGAAACCGACCTGCCCGCCGGCCCACCACGACAGGGTGTTGGGTACGAAGTCGATGGCGGTCATGGAGAACGCACCGGCCCCCCCGCGATAGCAAGCGCTGGGCGTCTCGACGCAGCCGACCGGAATATCAAGCTCCCCTCGAAGGGCCTCGAGAAGCGGCCAATACTCGTCGGGGATGCAGCGCCCGGTGCGCTCCTGGATGGGCTCGACGAAGAAGCCGATGACCTTGTCGGGGCCGCCGACCTCGTTGATGGTCTCCCGGAGCGCCGCTATCGCCGCCTCAGCGCCGACCACGGCCGGGTGAGCCGTTCGTCCCCACCCCGAGAAGTAGCCGAGGCCCTGACGATGCACGGAGGGATCGCTGAGGGACCGGGCCGCCGCCGTCGTGTGACCAACGTAGCCCCCGTCGAGGCCGAGGACGACCTGCGAGGCGGGCCTATGGAAGCGCAACGCCCGGACCGCCTTGTCGAATGCCTCGTCCCGGCTCGAGGTGAGGTACATGTGGGGCAGCGTTGGAAGCAGCGCGTCGATGTGTTCGATGGCGCGAACGATGGACGGCGTCACGTAGTTCATGACCGTGATCTTGTTCACCGTCGGACCGTAGAGCAGCCCCCGGTCGGCCGCGCGGCGCAGAGAGGCCGGCGGCTCGAAGAAAGGACGACTAATCCCGCCGGCCAGGTCGACGTAGGGGCGTGCCTCGGCCTCGACGACGACCGGGTCCGGAGCGAAGGGCCCGACCGGCATGCGGTAGTAGATGGCTTCAGCCTCGGGGTCGTCGTAGGCGCCCTTCACGCGGAAGAGCTCGTAGGCACCGAGGGACGCGTTGACGTGCATCATGGCCGCGGTCTTGGCGACGCGGTTCCGGCCCGTCGCGTGTCGGTAGCGCGCACGTCCGTCGGTGTCTTTGATCTCGGCCGCAGCGGCGAGCATGCCGACCTTCAGGCGTTTGCCGACGCCGAAACCCCGGTAGCTTGGGTCGACGGTGATGGCGATGCCGTAGAACGAGTTGTCCCTGCCGAGCATGGGGTCGCGATCGGGCCCCCCCACTTCGCGGAAGCGCTCGAGGGGCGCGCCGAGGCCGCTTCCAACCAGAACCCATTCGTCTCCGTCCTTCGCCTCGGCGACGAGGGCGACTCCGTCGGGATCTTCGAAGGCCTTGGCCAGGGTCTCGGGCTTGTCCCGCCGCGCCGGCTCGTAGACGCGCTCTTCCATGAGCAAGACCTTGGCGAGGGTGTCGTCCCGCTCCTGGGATGACACCAGGCGGTAGCGAATGTCGGGGACCTCACGGTCGTCGGGTTGGTCCCGGTGGCCCATCGACGGCGGGGGCAGGTCCTCCCACTTGGGCGGCGTCTTTCCGGGGTGCGCGTCGAGCCACGCGAGGGAGCGGCGAATGGTATCGAAGAGCAGGTCGAGCTCGGCGTCGCCGTAGCTCGTCGAGAGGCGGTAGCGCACCGTCTTGGTACCCGCCCCGAAGACGACGGCCCCGCGCCAGAAACGCTGCCCCAAGTAGGCCATCATGTGCGCGGTGCTCGGCAGATCGAAAGCGACCGCATAGCCGGTATTGCGGGGATGGCGCACCAACTCAGGGTAACGCTGGGCGATGTTGCGCAGGCGAACCCGAACTGACGCTTCGAGGGCCGCGGAGGTATCCACGGCCATCGCCTCGGCGTGGGCGAGGCCCCGGACGCACGACGCGCCGTGGGCGCTCGTCGGTTCGGGGTCCTCGAAGCGGCTCATCACGACGCCGGTCTGGGCCCGCTTCGCGAAGCAGACACAATCGGGTCCGTCGGGGTTGCCGTCCCGGGCGATGAGCTCGAAGCGGTGATGCCATGCGAAGCCGCCGCCGAGGCCGAAGCCGCACTGAACCTCGTCCATGATGAGCGACACGCCGTGGTGCCGAGTCAGGAGCCGGAGGGCGCGATGGAAGCGCGCAGTCGAGTAGCGGTCGCCACCTTCGCTCTGCATCGGCTCGACCATCAGGGCGAAGTACTCCCCCGTGGAGAGTGCGTCGTGCACGGAGCGCAGCGAGCGGATCTCCTCCGCGAGCAGCGCGTCACCGACCGCCCCCCAGGTGGCCGCCGCCTCTTCGAGGCGTCCCCGGGCGATGGTGCCGAGATAGTCCGACGGAGCCGCGGGCTCTCCTTCATGAGGGGCCCACCACACGGGATAGGGCGCGTAGGTGACCTCGTGGCCCGCGATCTCGAAGGGCGCACGCTTCTTCGGGTTGTAGCTCGCGTGCAGGGAGAGAAGCGTGCGTCCGTGGAAACTGCCCTCGAAGGCGAGGATTCGGTTCTGGCGATCCGACCGGGCGCGCTGACGACAGAGCGCGAGGGCCTTCTCGTTGGCCTCGGCGCCGCTGTTCACGAAGCTCACGAAGGGCAGCCCCGGGACGAGGTCCCGGAGCCGGTCCGCGAACTGCTGGGCCGCCGGTACATCGCCGAGGGCCGTGTCGTCGGCGGACAGAATGGTATCTCCGAAGCCTCCCTCGACGTAGCGCCGGACGACGGGGGCCTCGGCGAAACTTCCGACCAGGGTCGCGGTCTGGCTCTTCCCGTCGAGAACCGAAAGCGCCTCG
>JAFDCW010000234.1 GCA_019312705.1 Deltaproteobacteria bacterium | reverse complement strand
CATGAGCACGTTGCCGCCGCGACCTTCGATCTTTTTGAGGAAGCGCTTCACCGAAGCCACCGAGACGTACCCGAGCCAGCTGGACGGTGCCCCCGCAATCGGGTGCTTCAGGATTCCGCCGATGGCCTTGCCCGCGGCGTCACGAATCATCGTGTAGACGCCCTGCGGCATCTTCATGTCTTCGAGCTTCCATCCGAAGACGCCTTTGTAGAACTTCTTCGCCGCTTTCGGATCCGAAGTATTGAGTTCCATGTGCTCGAATCGCATCTGCATCACCTCCAATGGCGCCCGGCTCGGGCGAGGCGGCGGAGCATACACGACACGCGCGGTGCGCGTGGCGGTCGAAAATGCGGGGCTACAGAATCTTCCGCGCGATCATCTCTTTGCCGTCGCTGTACGGCGGGTAGCGGAGGGGCGGCTCGAGCTTGGTGCTCTTGATGAGCACGCTCTTGTGGTGGCTGAACGTGTCGAAGGACGTGCGGCCGTGGTAGGCGCCCATGCCGCTCTGGCCGACGCCACCGAAGGGCAACTCGGGCCCGGCCATGTGGGCGATGCACTCGTTGACGGCCGCTCCTCCGGAGCTGGTCTGGGCGAGTACGCGCTCGCTCGTGGCGCGGTTGTTGGTGTAGACGTAGAGGGCGAGGGGCTTTTCCCCGTCGTTTACGAAGTCGATGGCTTCGTCGACGCCTCGGACGGTCAGCACCGGGAGGATGGGGCCGAAGATCTCTTCCTGCATGATCTTCATGTCCCGGGTCACGCCGCGGATCACCGTTGGAGCGATGTAGCGCGTCTCCGGATTGGTTTCGCCGCCGCAGACGATCTCGCCCTCGCCCAGGAGCCCCGAGAGTCGGTCGTGGTGTCGGTCGTTGACGATGCGCGCGAGGTCGGGGCTCTTTTCCGGATCGTCGCCGTAGAAGTCCTGAATCTTGGCGGTGAGACGATGGAGAAACGCGTCTTCGATGGCTTCGTGCACGAGCAGGTAATCCGGGGCGACGCAAGTTTGGCCGGCGTTGAAGAACTTGCCCCAGGCGATGCGCCGAGCGGCGACCTCGATATCGACGTCCCGGTCGACGATGCACGGGCTCTTGCCGCCGAGCTCGAGGGTCACCGGCGTCACGTGGTCGGCTGCGGCGCGCATGACGATGCGGCCCACAGCGGTGCTGCCGGTGTAGAAGATGTGGTCGAAACGCTCCCGGAGCAGCGCTGTCGTTTCGGGGATGCCCCCGAGGACCATCTTTACAGCGTCCGCGTCGACGTATCGGGGCAGCCACTCGGCGATCGCCGCCGACGTATGGGGAGTCATCTCGGACGGCTTGAGCACCGCCGCATTGCCCCCCGCGATCGCGCCGATGAGGGGCGAGAGCATGAGCTGCAGCGGGTAGTTGAACGGGCCGATGATGAGTACTGTGCCGAGGGGTTCGTGCAGGATGCGGCTGCTCCCTGGCTGATTGGCCACGCCGGTGATCACCTTCTGGGGCTTCATCCACTTGGCGAGGTGCTTGGCCGTGTGGCGGGCGTCCGAGGCGACGAAGCCGGTTTCGCCGATCCAACCCTCGAAGCGGGGTTTCCCCACGTCGGCGGCGAGGGCGTCGAGGAAGACGCTCTCCTTTTCGTGCATCAGGGCTTCGATGCCCTGGAGCTGCCGACGGCGCCACTCGAGGGGTCGCGTCCGGCCGGTGCGGAAGAACTTCTTCAGCCCGCTCACGAGCCCGGGGATTTCATTCGTATCGATGTTGGCGCCGCCGTCCATGGGGACTCCTCTTGCTGCCCATCGAAATAGGGCATCGGCGAGAAGGGAACAAGGCGCGGGGGCCCGGCCCGTGCGTTTCCGGCGGTTTTCAGGCAGCCGGGGAGCCGCTACCCTCCCGGCTCGGGCCGAGGAAGAGGAGACGAGCGATGAAATTGACCAGTGAGAGCTTCGCCAACGGTGAGCGCATCCCCGAAAAGAACGCCCTCGGCAAACATGACGCCGAGAGCCATGTCGCCCTCACGGACAACGAAAACCCCCACCTCGGGTGGTCTGACGTCCCCGAGGGTACCAAGAGCCTCGCCCTCGTCGTCTGTGACCCCGACGTCCCGTCGAAGCCCGACGACGTCAACCAAGAGGGCCGCACGGTGCCGGCCGATCTCCCCCGGGTCGATTTCTACCACTGGGTCCTGGTCGACCTGCCCGCCGAGGCCGGCTCGATCGCCGAGGGTGAGCTCGGCAAAGGCGTCGTGGCTCGCGGCAAAGACGCCCAGGGCCCCCGGGGCCGCCGGGGCAAGAACGACTACACCGGGTGGTTCGCCGGCGACGCCGACATGGCGGGCGACTACTTCGGCTACGACGGACCGTGTCCGCCGTGGAACGACGAGATCGTCCACCATTATCATTTCACGCTCTATGCCCTCGATGTCGCCAAGCTCGACGTCGCCGAGGGCTTCGGCGGGGCCGACGTCGTCAAGGCCATCGAGGGCCACGTCCTCGGGCAGGCCTCGCACCTGGGTACCTACGCGATCTATCGGGACGCCAAGTAGAGAAGATCGGAACGGCGATGACAATGGTCTCCCGCGTCGCCCTCGCCGTCGGGCTCCTCGTTGAACTCGGGGCATCGCGTAGCGCACGCGGCGACACGAGCTAAGCTGACGACCGAATGATTCGTGTCCTCTTGATTCAGATCCGCGACTGGGACAGCCGGATGGCCGAGCACGAGCTCGAGTGCGTCGAGCGCCGTTTTGGTGGACGATCCGTCGAAATCACCTCTCGCAACGCCAAGACCCACATCGCCCAGACCGAGTGGCTCGACGGTCAGGACGCCGTCGTCATCGGTGGCTCGGGCGCCTACAGCGTGCACGACCCGCGCAGTACGCGCTTCGTCTACCCGCTCCGAGACCTCCTCGAGCGAGCCCTCGAGGACGACGTGCCGGGGTTTGGGATCTGCTTCGGCCACCAGCTCCTCGGCCAGCACCTCGGCGTCGAGGTCAGAACGGAGGCTTCGGGCACCGAGCGAGGCACGGTTCCCGTCGAGCTGACCGAGAGCGGCCGTGAAGACCCCCTCTTCAAAGGCCTCGGCGAGCAGTTCCATGTGCACACTGGCCATACGGACCACGTAACGAAGGTACCCGGCACGGTCGAGCTGCTCGCGCGCACCGAGGCCGTCGAGACCCAGGCGTTCAAGGTGCGGGGGCGGCGCTTCTACACGTCGCAGTTTCACCCGGACGTGACCGCCGCCGAGGCTCAGGAGCGGTATCACGGTTTCGCCACCCAGGCCGCGCAGTACGGCCGTCGGGGCTACGAGAAGCATGCCGAGGCTTTCGAGATCGGTCGCGACGACACCGAGTCCCTGCTCGGTCGTTTTCTCGACGTGTGCTTCGCATAGTCGCGGTGCGGCTCCCCCGCCGAGCGTCCTTCGCGACCCGCCTAGCCGGCCGACCCGAAAATCGGAGCCAGCAACACCCTGCCGGCCTTCACTCGCTTCGCCAAAGTTTTGTGCCGGCCCCAAGACCCCGAAGCCGCCGCGGCCGGGGAGCTGTGGGGCTACAACCGAAACTCGAACTTCATCGAGACGGTGGTCGGACCGGGTTTTTTTGTCGCCGGCGATCAGGGCGAGTCCGAGGTGCTCGTGGACTATCTCCGGGTTCCGCCTCGGTGTCCGGACCACTGGCCACCGATTCGCGAGAACCACACCCGGCTCTCCTTCTTCGTCTACAACGGCACCCAGGACGTGCTGCGCGGTGTCAGCAAACACGTCTCCATCGGCCGTGCGAGCCGGCGAGGGCGCCTCATGAACATCTGGTTCGCGCTCTGTCGAGCGGACTGACCGTCACCCCTCGGCGATGACCGAGAGCAGCCGGTCGCCCCATGCGTCGATGCGGGCCGGCCCCATGCCGTGGACCTCCGCCATCTGGTCGAGGGTTTGGGGTTTGGTGGCCGCGATTTCGAGCAGGGTCCGATCGTGACAGACCACGTAGGGCGGCACGCCCTTCTCTTTGGCGAGCTCCATCCGGGTGCCACGAAGGCGCTCGAAGAGCTCGGGGTCGACGTTGGCCGGCATCTCGACGGGGGTCCGGGCCCGTCCCGTCCGGGTGCTCTTGCCCTTGGCCTTCTTCCCGGCGTCTTCGTCCGGGAGCAAGACGCGCACCGGCTCGTCCCCTTTCATCACGCTCACTCCGAGCTGGGTGAGATAGGGCTTGGGGTATTCGTCGGTCGTGATCTCGACCAGTCCGGCGGTCAAGAGCCGGCGCATGAGGATCATGACCCAGTCCTTGGCGCGGTCTTTGAGCAGCCCGTGAGTCGACAAGCTGGTCAGGCCCATCGAGCGCAGTTTTTCGTTTTCGGCCCCGTGCAGCATCTCGACGACGCGATTCAGCCCGGCGGTCATACGGTTGCGGGCGACGCCGGAAAGCGCCTTCCGGACGACGAGGGCGTCCTCGTCGCTCAGTGAGCGCTCGCCGTCGTCGCCGAGCTCTTCGAGGCGTACACAGACGTCACAGTGGCCGCAGCCTCCGAGGGTCTCTTGCTCGTCGCCGAAGTAGCCGAGGATGAAGTCGTGGCGGCAGCTGCCGGCCTCGACGTAGCGCATGAGGTCGAGGAAGAGCCCCCACTGCTGCTTTACGTGGTTTTCATCCGGCTGCTCGTCGGTCCACTTGCGTTCGATGAGGCGCCTGCGCAGCCCGAAGTCGGCGGTCGAGCGCAGGAGCAGTCCGAGGGCCGGTTGACCGTCGCGGCCCGCGCGGCCGACTTCCTGGTAGTAAGCCTCGATCGAACCCGGCGCCTGGACGTGCACCACGGCGCGGATGTCGGGCCTATCGATGCCCATGCCAAAGGCGTTGGTGGCGCACACCACATCGAGCTGACCGGCGGCGAAGTCCGCGTTGACATTGCCTCGGACGGTCGGGTCGAGGCCGGCGTGGTAGGCCGCCGACCGGTACCCCTCGTCGGCCAGGAGGCCGGCCATCTGCTCGGTGACCTTGCGCGTCGCCGTGTAGACGATGGCTGCCCCGGCGGGCTCGGTCGGCGCCCCGAGGGCCTTCTTGACGGCCGAGACCATCGCGCGTTTTCGTTCCCGGGCGCCGTCGATCTCCCGGGCGGTCAAATGAAGATTGGGGCGGGCGAAGCCACGCAGGACGACGTCCATCTCGTCGTCGTTGAAGCCGAGCTGCTTCACTATTTCGTCGCGGACGATCGGGGTCGCCGTCGCGGTGCAGGCCAGGACGTGCTTCGGGGCGAGGCGCTCGAGGACCCGGGACAGGTGCAGGTAGTCCGGGCGGAAGTCGTGGCCCCAGTGGGAGATGCAGTGGGCCTCGTCGATGGCCACCAACGGCGGCGCAAGGCGGGCGAGCATGTTGAGCACGTGGTCCTGGGCTAGGCGCTCCGGGGCGATGTAGACCAGCTCGTAGGCGCCGGCGGCGAGGTCGGCTTCGCGACGCCGGCGCTCGTTGGCATCGACGGTGCTCGAGAGCCAGGTCGCCCGGATGCCGCGCTCGGACAGCCCGCGGACCTGATCCTCCATGAGTGCGATGAGCGGAGAGACCACGACCGTCGTTCCCTCCAGCTCGGTCGCCGGGAACTGATAGGTCAGGCTTTTGCCGCCCCCGGTCGGGGCCACCACGAGCACTCGTTTCTTGCCGTTCAGGAGCGAGTCGATCGCCTCCCGCTGCCAGGGATGGAAATCCGGCAGTCCAAAACGCGCCCGGAGCCTTTCCCGCATGTCGGTCGTCACGATGCTGAGCAGTTGTACAGGTGGTGATTGCACGTCGCCACTCTTTTCGGCGTTTGTGGGCGTGAGTTGCGTACCGATTGTCGCTGAATCGATGTGCCCGGGGCCGGATTCGGGCTAGTGCCATCCGTGATGGAGCCCCCCGCCCAAGATTCATCGGAAGCCCGGACTGAAGAAGCGCCCACCACGGATCGCGACTTCTTCGCGACCGTCGCCCGGGGCGCCGAAGACGTGCTCGCCGAGGAGCTCCGGGAACTCGGCGTCTACGAAATCGAAGTGGTCCACGGGGGGGTGCATTTCGCAGGCTCCCTCGAGGACGGCTACCGCGTCTGCGTCGGCACCCGGGTAGCGAGCCGCATCCTCCTCCCCCTCGACCGCTTCGAGGCTCAAGACGCCGCGGCCCTCTACGAGGGTGTGGCCAGGACCCAGTGGACGGACCACCTCGGCCCGGAGACGACTTTTGCCGTCGACGTTGCCGGCAAGGGCACGGCGGGGCCAGGGAAGTTCGTCGCCCTCAAGACCAAAGACGCCATCGTCGACATGATCCGCGACGCCGAGGGAAGTCGACCGAGCATCGACAAGGTCGATCCGGGTCTGCGCGTGCACGTGCACCTCTCCGGCACCCAGGTGACCGTCAGCATCGATCTCGTCGGCCGTGGTCTGCATCGACGAGGCGTCGGCCGGACCGGGGGAGCCGCGCCGCTCAAGGAGAGCCTCGCCGCGGCGCTCCTGCGCATGGCGGGGTGGCACCGCCGCGAGGGAGCAGATCTCGTCTTGCTCGACCCGATGTGCGGCTCGGGGACGTTCTTGATCGAGGCGGCCTGGATGGCCCGGGACGTCGCGCCGGGGCTGCGCCGAGGTTTTGGTGCCCCGGGGTGGCGTGCCCACGACCGAGAGGCGTTTGCTCGGGTGATCGCTGCCGCCGAAGCGAGGAAGGCGGCGGCGGCAGATCGCACGGTCGTGCTCGTCGGCGTCGACTCCTCGGAGGAGCAGCTCGGTCACGCCCGGGACAACCTGAAGGCCGCCGGAGTGACCGACGCCGAGCTCCGCCACGGGACCCTCGCCGACCTCGAGCCACCCGAGGGGCCATCGGGTCTCTTCGTCGTCAATCCTCCCTATGGCGAACGTCTCGGCGAGGCCGGGGAGCTCGGGCCCCTCTACTCGCAGCTCGGCGACGTGCTCAAGC
>JAFDCW010000986.1 GCA_019312705.1 Deltaproteobacteria bacterium | reverse complement strand
GCTGGACCTGGACTGCAAGCCCTGCGGGGGGTGGTCTTCGCCGCAGTGCTTTGGCCATTCCGGGAAGTCTTTCTCGAGAACGAGGCCTCACAATGGCCTGGCTTCTTCAAGCTCTGGCTTCTGCTGGTCGGCATCGGAATTCTCTCCCCCTATGGTCCATCGCCGGGATCCATTGAGGGGGTCATCTACACCAAGATTTCAGCCCGGCACCATCTCTTCGGCTTGCCCGAGGTATTGGCACAATCGGCGGCGTTCACCTTCTTTCTAACCAAGTGGTGCAAACGCCCCCACCGGGCCTGGGGCATTGCTTTCGGCATCGGCGGCATCTTGGTGGTTCTAGTGAGCCTCGCGGCGCTCTTTCTGCAGCCACCGCCTGCGAGCTAGTCAGGTCCGCACGGAAGAGACCGCGACGGTAACATCGCCCATTTCGAGACGGGGAGCGGGTCGAAGTGGCGCGAGTTCGCAGAACTCGATGGGTCAGGGTGCCCAGTCTCCGATAAACGCATTACCCGCCGCGTCCCGATTCGGCGGCGGACTGGCGCTCGTCGCGATCGTCACGTCGTCGATGAATACGTGATTCGACGGGGGCATCTCGTTGTTCCAATAGGTAAAGAGAAGGAAGAGGTCGACGGTGCCATCGGCCGTATTGATCGTTGGCACGTCGGTGCGGTCGAAGACCAACGCGCCGTCGCGCCAGATCCGAAACCGCCCCTGGCCGCCTGAGTCCACAGGTACATCGTCGACGTAGAGGTACATCTCGTAGTGCTCCCAAGCGTCGCGCGGCAATGCTGGACCCTCGTCGGTCTGCCATACGTCGTGCACCTCTTTGATGCAGCGCAGGACCGTGCTCGGACCGTCGGCGTCGTCGATGTAGAGGTCGTTGTAGCCGTCGTTTTCGCCCGCGCCATCGCGGTTGTGCAGGCGCAAGAACTTCATGTACGGGCTGGCAGAGAACGCGAAGGACGACGGCCAATAGGCGTAGACACGCACCCAAACTTCGCCGCCTTTGGGGACCGCCGGGTCGATGGAGTATTCGGCACCCCAGTCCCCGAACCCGCCGTTATCACCAGGCTCGATGGCCATGCGCGCCGACTGGGTTCCGCGATAGGCCTGCTCGCTGGTGGCGGTCGTGCGGCTGAAGCCGCCGGTCGGGCGACCGCCCTCCCCGTATTCTTCGAAGTCATCGTGCACGTACGGGGTGAAGTCCCCGCCGCCGGCATCGGGGCCCGGGGGTACCGCGGTGTCGATTGCGGCATCGACGGACGCGTCACCGGCCGCAGCATCCCGTCCCCCGTCGGCCGCGGCGTCGGACCCCGCGTCGGGGCCTCCTGAGTCAGCGCCGGAGTCACCGGCCATCGACGTGTCGTCGGAGCAAGCAGCCCCGGCGATGAGGAGCAGCGCGGCGAGACTCGAGGTCATCACGTCTTGCATGGAGACCACGATCCGGTGTTTGTGCTCCCCCGTCATCACTGCGGGCCTAATCTCCGCTAAGCCCGCAGCGCCGTGACGAGGGTCGTGCTCCTCCAACGACGAGGTTGATCGCCATGGCTGCACGAAGTTCGACGATACGTGTCGGCAGTCGTGTAGCCGCTCACGTTGACGTTGGCGCTTGGGAACCTTGGGGACCTTGGCGTCGAGGCAGCGTACCTTCGCGCTGGTAACGACGAGCGCGATATCGAAAGGCCCGGATTTGGCGCTCGTCAAAGTGAGTTCGGTGGCGGCCATAGCTCATGATGTTGGCCGGGTCTCGGTGATGAGGGGCGCTCAAGAAGTGGCCAAGCTCGTGCGTGAGGGTGAGAGGCCCGGAGCCGCGGCGAACGATGATGTACGTCTCGGGGGTGCGCCCCGAAACGAGTATGTGGGCGCCGCCGAGTCGTCCCGAGGGCTCGAAGCCCTGGGCGGCCGCGGCCCTCACCGTGGCGGCCGAGGGCCAGGGGTCCAAGATGGCTTCGACGATGAAGACGTTGACGCGCCTCGGTCGGAGGAATCGAGCCAGGCTACGGCGCTCCCGAATGTTTCGGAGGACCGCCCTGCCGGCGGGCAACACCCGCACCGCGTCGGTCTCGAAGCGAACGTCGGCATCCGCGAAGTGGCCATTGGCTACCGCGAGCCACGAGGTGACCTCTTCCGTGTCGAAGATCGGCTCACCGCCGACCGCCGCGACATGGAAAACCACCGGAAGACGCCGCACCTGGGCCAC
>JAFDCW010000985.1 GCA_019312705.1 Deltaproteobacteria bacterium | reverse complement strand
AGGCGGCATGAACCCAATGCCATTCAGTTAAGACTTCGCCTTGGTGTTTCTTCTGCGATTCTGCGATTCGGCGGGTACTGGCTCATTCTCCGCTTTCGTTGCCGGGATGGCGACGTCGTGCCGGTCGTGTTGGGCCCCGCTAGGCGGAACTCGGGTCGGATCTTCCACCAGCTCCTCCGGGCCAAGCGGGGGGGGGCGGAACCGCGTCCGGGTCTGAAGGCCTCGGGGGAACGAGGCCTGCGCGCTAGATCAATATCGGATCGACGAAGCACTGGATCGTCGTCTCGATACGGAAGTTGCTGGCGCTGGTGTGGCGCTCGGCGTGGAAGATGTCCATCGGGTAGCGCTGCCCCGGCGTGAGCCCGAGATCGTCGAGGTCGATGGTGCGCTCGAGAGCGCCGTGCACCCCGCCGAGGTCGATGACGAGGCGGTCGTCGATGAAGAGCCAGAGGTCGTCGTCGCCGCGGAAGGTGAAGGTCTCGCCGCCCTCGTAGACGAAGCCGATGTGGATCTCCGAGGTGAAGTGGAAGTTGCGTTCGGTGTCTTCGGCGTCTCGCCCGCTCATGCCGAAACCCATGCCGTCTACGGGGAAGAAGTGATCATCATCGAAGATGAACTGGCCGGGTGATGCCTCGGTCAGCGGGAGCGTGATCTCGAAGGACTGGTTGACGCCGTCGACGTTTCGGTACCACTGCCGGAACGAGTCCGAGTCGTCGATGCCGCCGCGGTGCTCGTCGCCGTGGGCGTAGATGGGCTTGCGCTCGTCGTCGAGGCGGTCCTGGACGAGCCCCTCTTCGTGTCCCGGGTTTTCGTCCTGGAAGTCCGAATGGGAGACGTCGAAGTCGCGCACGATGGCGGTGATGCCACCACAGTCGTCTCCTCCGCCACCGTCGGTGTTGCCTCCGTTGCCGGTGTCCCCGGTCGCGCCATCGCGGTCGCCGCCGTCACCCGTGCCGCCGCCGTCATCGGCCCCCGGGTCGTCGCCGCAGGAGCAGCCGGCGATGGGCAGGACGAAGGCGCAGAGGATGACGGCGAGGCGAGACATGCACCAAGTGTAGCAGGGCGGCGGGCCCTGTGAGGAGTGGGCCGAAGCAGTTGCGTGCTCAGTACGGTTTGATTTGCATGAGCACTTCGCGGATGAGTCGAGCGTCGTGACCAACCCGGTAGCGCGCCGCCATCTGCCAGCCGACGAAGACCTGCGGCTCGTGCATGTACGGCCGTGGATTGCAACGGGGGCATGGCGCGGGCCGGCCTCCGCCGCCGCGGCACGGCCGGCACTGTGACATACGCCGCTCCCGCGGGCCGATGTGAGCCTCGCGGTATCGCGCGATGATGGTCACTTCGAGCGCCCGCTCGTCGTCGAGCCAGGAGGGATAGGTCTGGAGCTGTGGCCCGTCGGGGATGCGCGCCTCGTAACCGGCGGGAACCCGCGCCCGGCCCTGACCGAGGATGCGCTCGACCTCGGCACTCACTGCCTCGACCTGGTCCCTGAAGCGCGCGTGCAGCTGCGTCACCGCGTCCTCGACGACCAGCGGGTAGGCCTGGGTCCCGTCGAGGATGCGAGCGTCGCGGACGACGAAGTGCAAGCCGGAGTTCGACTGCATCGGCAGCTCGGCCTCGACCTCGACCAGGTGGGCACGTCGGTGTAGCCCCCAAGGGTTCGGGGTGCTCGGGCCCAGCATCGCGCTGCGCACGTCGTGTTCGACGTGCTGTGCGTCGACGACCCGCCACGTCATGGGGTTGATGCCGTGCTCGTCGCCGGTGGCCCAGTAGGGCGCATAGCCGCTCGAGCCCTCCGTGTAGAAGCGGTAGCTCGGCGTCCGCTGGATGCGCGCGTCGTAGGCGCGACGCCCACTGGTGACCCCGAAGTCGGATGCCATCACAATCCCGCGCCGAGTCCCCGAGAGTTCTGGGTGCAGCGTCGGCACCAGCGCGTCCGCATCCCAGTCCGTGACGATGCGACTACGCACCCGAGCGGTGTCGACCTGTATCGGTGGCAGGCGCCGCACGTCATCGGTGGGCCACGCCGGCTCGGTTTGTTCCGAGGGGTCGGGCGCAACGGCCACCTCTTCGGCGGCGCCATCCAGCCCAGCGGTGCCCCCCTCGGCCGGGGCGCCCCCCTCGGCCGGGGCGGCCCCGTCGACTGTCGTGGCCCCACCGCAGGCGACGAGCGCAACCAATGCCACGCACCACACGCAGCT
>JAFDCW010000233.1 GCA_019312705.1 Deltaproteobacteria bacterium | reverse complement strand
CTCCCGCCCTAGCTCTTCGATGTGCGCGCTGATCGCGTAGAAGACTCCCGCGGCCGTGGCCTTCGGCGACAAGCCGAGAGCCAAGCAGAGCTGGCGATAGAAATCGCGGCGGCCCAGTGTTGCGTTGTGGCAGTAGGTCAGACGACAGCCAGACTCAGGCACTCGCCGCCTCAGTGCCCGGAGCGCACAGGTCTTTCGCTCGTCGACCGCCTCGACCAGCTCATCGACCAGCTCCTTCTTGCTCGTCGGAAGCCACAGGTCACCGTCGGGAAGGGCCTTGCTGAAGGGCGCTTCGTTGAGGCCGAAATGCCGAAGCCAATGCGGGGTCGTCATCAGCGCCCCCCTTTCGGCGGGCGTCCGACGGACTTGTCGAGAAGCGCATCCGCCGGCTTGAAGTCCACAGCGTCGATGCCGCGCGGAGCGCGGTGGGGGCGCTTCCGCTTCCCGTTGGCCGTCGGATCGACGGGGGACAGCGGAAGCCGCTGACCTTCGTGCTCGACCCATGGGGCTTTGCGCGGGTCGACGAAGGACCGGGCCACGTCCACGGTTCGCCCGGCCCCCGGTGTCAGGATAGTTGCCGCATGACCTGAGGCCATTCCCGGGGGCGCGAAAGGGCGATAGCCCATGCCGTATTCGTTGAAGTTCAGAGAGAAGATGATCGAGAAGATGACGGGACCCGGAGCGAGGTCGGCCACCGCGCTGTCGGCGGATGTGGACGTCCACCCGGCGACGTTGTCCCGGTGGCTGCGAGAGGCGAAGATGTCGCCCATGACCAAGGAAAAGAAGGGCAGGCGCGGCCCGGGAGGCCGTCGGTCGGCCGAGGACAAGGTTCGCATCGTGATGGAAGCCGCGGGACTCGGCGACGACCAGCTCGGCGCGTTCCTCCGCGGCGAGGGTCTGCACGAGGCGGACCTCGCCCAGCTGCGCGAAGAGGTCGGCAAGGCGGCCATTGAGGGCCTGCGGCCGAAGAAGAAACGCCGAGGACTCAGTCCTGAGCAGAAGGAGCTGCACGCGCTTCGGAAGGAGCTCAACCGAAAAGACAAGGCCCTCGCGGAGGCCGCCGCGCTCTTGGTGTTGCGGGGAAAAGTGCAGGCCTTCCTCGCGATGGACGGCGAGGAAGGCGACACGGACGGGAGCAAAGAATCATGATCTTGGGCTGGCTCGACGAGGCCCAGGAAGCCGGCGCACGGCTCGCCCCCGCGTGCCGCGAGGTTGGTCTCAACACGTCCACGGTGCAGCGCTGGAGAGCGCGAAAGGGCGACGACGACCGACGCCACGGCCCGAAGACCACACCTGTGACCAAGATTACGCCGGCCGAGCGAGAGAGGGCCCTCGACGTGATGAACAGCCCCGAATACCGGGACCTTTCACCAAAACAGATTGTGCCGAAGCTCGCCGACAAGGGCGAATACATCGGCTCGGAGTCGACCCTGTACCGCATCCTTCACGAGGAGAAGTTGCTCGCCCAACGAGGCCGCGCGAAGGCGCCGACGTCAAAGCCGCCGACCGAAAAACGCGCCACCGGACCGGGGCAAGTTTGGTCTTGGGACATCACCTATCTCCGCTCGTCGGTGACCGGAATGTTCTTCTACATGTACGTCTTCATCGACGTCTGGAGCCGCAAGGTCGTGGCCTACGACGTGCGCGAGAACGAGAGCACCGACCACGCCGCGAAGATGCTCGAGCAGGCTCTCGAGGGTGAAGGCCTCACCGGCGTCGACCTCGTGCTCCACTCCGATAACGGCAGCCCCATGAGGGGAGGCACGCTGAAGGCGATGATGGAATGGCTGGGCGTCATCGCCTCCTTCAGCCGGCCCCACGTCAGCGACGACAACCCCTACTCGGAGTCGCTCTTCAGGACGATGAAGTACTGGCGGTGGTATCCGAAGAAGGCCTTCGAGAGCTGCGCTGACGCGCTGCTCTGGGCCGACCGCTTCGTCGGTTGGTACCACCACGACCACCTGCACAGCGCCCTCGGGTTCATCACGCCCCTCGACCGTCACGAGGGGCGCGCCGACGCCATCTTCGAGCGCCGCACGGCCGTCTACGAGGCCGCACGGAAGCGGCACCCAGCCCGATGATCGGGCAAGACCCGGACCTGGGAGGCGCCTCCCGTCGTCCTGCTCAACCCCACCAAAGACACCCGCCTCGAGGTGACCCCAAAGAGGCTCGCTGCTTGATCAACTTACGCGGCAACTACCTTGACACCTACCGCAGGGCCCGGTCGCACCATGCGAGCTATCTGCCGGCCCGCCATGCCGCGATCGACGAATGAGCGCTGTGAAGCGCGGTAGGGGTCGAAAGAACTGTAAGGCACGAGCCTGCCGCGCGTTAGGGGGCCATGACTCGACCTGCTTACTGGACCATCGGACTTCTCCTCAGCGGAGTGATGCTCGCGCAGTATTACGCTGCATTCCTGTCCCACGGGGCAGCACCGAAGCTATTTGCGCTGGTTGCGGCTCCGGTGTTTTTCGCCATCGCGGTGTTTGTGATCCGGCCACAGAATCCGTGGCGACTGTGGCGCCTCACCTGCAGTCTGAGAATTGTTCTGTTCGGGGGTGGAACGTTCTGCCTCCTGCTCAGCGGCTGCTCGGAGTGCCTCACCGCCGCCGATTGCTACCGGATGAAACTGGTCCTAGTGACCCTTCAAGCACCGTTCGTCGGCTTGTGGCACGCGATGACCGAGTCAGCGGTTCTGGGGATTCTCTCGCTGGTCCGCAGAAAAGCTCGCGTGCGTGGATTTCGACGCATGCGAAAGTTGCGCACCACCCGTCGGCATATGGGTGCGTACAGGTAGCCGTTCACGGGGCTGGTTGAGGCGCAGATCCGGTCGTGCGATTCGGAGTGCATGACGAAGAACATCGAGGACCTCGAATCCCAGATCGAAAAGTTGGTGCGTGAGCACATCGCCGCGTGCCGCGGCGGCGGCGAACGCGGTGGACCGTGCCTTCGGCTCGGCGACCGGGCGGACGAAGCCCCGTCGAGGAGCGACGAAGAGGGCCGCGGCAAGCGGACGTCGGACCGCGGAGGAGATGGCGGCGCTCGGAGAGCGGCTCTACGACGCAGTCCGGGCGAACCCCGGCGAGGGCATGACGGTCTTGATGGCGGAGGTCGGCGGCTGAA
Source organism: Deltaproteobacteria bacterium (assembly GCA_019312705.1). The sequence continues at coordinate 3,965 of JAFDCW010000233.1, read as the reverse complement.
CAACGTCAACTACTCTTGCCGATCGGCAAGAGTAGTTGACGTTGTTCACATGCCCTCCGACCGACGCGTGTCCGGCGTTCGTCCCAGAGGACACGACGCCGTGCACGCTCAGCAATCCGGCGGCTGGCGAGCTCCGCTGCACTTACGACACCTGTCCGGCGATGCTGTTGCGCGCAGTCTGCAACGATGTCGCCTGGAGCGTGGTCAGCGAGCCGTGTCCGGGCTACTGAGGCTGACCGAGAGCACTTCGACCCGCATGACGGGAGCACAACTGCTCGACGATGCGACCTAGCAGCCTGTTGACGTACTCAGGCGGCGCCTCTCAGCCCTGCTCAGGCCCCCGGTCCCTGGCCTCGCACTCGAAAATGCGCAAGCATTTCCTCGGCTCGCCCACGCGCCGTGGAACCCGATCAGAACAGAGATCCATCCACCCCAGTACTTCAACAGGCTGCTAGCCCCATCCTCACATGAGGAGGTTGTTCTTTGGTCCGGTGAGCCCCTGGGGCGCGGGCAGCGAGCTCGCATCCGTCACCAGCTGCCGGAGGTCCCGCTCGATGGTCAGGCTAAGGGCCGAGAGCGGCAGACCGAAGGTCGAAAGTGAAAACGGTGTCTCGATGAGGTCGCCAGCGTTGTCGATGAGCAGGAAGACGAGGGCGACAGAGGGAGCGATGAAGAGGGTCAGAAGGCCCAGTTCGCCGGTCAGGGCCCACGGCAACAAGAAGGCGTAGGCCACGATCAGGCGCCGAGCGTAGTAGCTATAGGAGACCGGCAGCGGGGTCTTGAGGATGCGCTCACAGCCGCCCTGGGGCAAACGCGTGCGCGTCTACGAAGACGACGACGGCAACGTGAGCATTCGCGCGGGCGACGTCGAACTGCCCGCCCGCCCGCCCTTTCGCCAAAGACCCGCGGGCTTGCGTCCGACCCGGCGACATCGTCGACGACAAGCTCCTGGGCGCAGTGCTGAGCCAGATCCGCGAACAACAGCTCGCCCGCGAGGAACAGAGGCTGGACAAGGCCCGGACAGAGCGCGAGCGCCGCCTCGTGACTCAAAGGCTCAAGGCCGCGGGGGCGAGGTCCTGATATCCAAACCGGACATTTCTAAGTCGCGTTGGCAACGCATTTCCGCCGCGCCGCGATCAATCCATGAGGGCTGTGAAACGGGGCCCTGCCCTCGGACCTCGACGTCGGCGTCGCGCGAAGCGCCGCGCCACGAGCCTTCGAGGCGTGTGCCGAAGCCGAGCGTTAGGCCCCTACTCGTCGTAGAGCGTGAGCAACGTGCGCAAGGCCGGCGCTCCGGGGGCGGACGGGCTTCTTTCTAGGGCGTCTCGGATGCCGACGTGGGCTGCGGGGAGTTGGGCCTCGAGGCGACTCACCGCGTCCTCGTTGCCGCCGAGGGCCGCGGTGACCCGTTCTCTGAGCCGACGCTGGGCATCGGAAGAGAGCCTACCGGGAAGATTCCAGGCGGCGAGGACCTCTCCCGGGGGAACTGAGATTCGACCAAGCTCGGGGTGCTCGAGGATCGTCGCCGCGGTCGCCGAGGATGGAACGTGGATCACATCGAAGCGGCGCAGGTCGAGCTCCGTGCCGGGGCCGAGAGGGATCTCGTGACCGCTGCGGTGCAGCACGGGGTCGGTGGCGGTCTCGACGACGCGCAGCGGCAGGGTCGCCTCCGAGGCCCAGCTGCCCGAGTCGCCGCGCTGGTAAGCCTGTCGAGCGGCCGCGAGGTAGCCGGCGGGGATCGACGGCGGAGGATTGTAGCCCCGGGGAGGCGGCGCCATCTTCATCCATGGTCGGTAGCTGGCCGGACCCACGGCGGCGCCGGCTTGGAGGAGGGACTCGGCGACGCGCATGTAGTCATCGAGGGCGCTCGAGAAGTTGGCGACGGCCATGGCGGTGTCATGGTCGTGCACGGAGATCGTTTCGAGCTGGCGCCAGAGGTAGGCGCCGAAGGGGGCGTAGTAGAGGGCGTTGTCGGAGGCGAGGGTGAGCAGGCTGGCCAATTCGGTTGGCGTGGGGACGTCGCCAGCGGAGCGCCCTCGCGCATACTTGCGCACGCCCGCGCGCACACGGTGCATCGGGTCGGCGGCGTTTGACTGGGAGGTTCGGGCGACCGCCCCTTCGTAGTCGTTACGGATCAGGAAATCCGCGTCGACGGCGAACCATCCACCGCCGCCGAGCCGGCTGCTGTCGACGGCTGCTGTCCAGAAGAACATGCTTTCCTCCGTCAGCGAGGCCGGAAAAGGGGTCTCGCTGCGGACGAGGAGCACCCCTCGGCGCGTGGCCGGGGACGATGACATCGCCGTTGACGATGTCGCGGGCGACGACGGCGAGGACGGTTGCCGGGAGTCACTGGTCGGGCCGCAGCCCATGGCGACGAGGAGCACGGCGACGAGGTGAATGACTCGAAAGGGCACGCCCTCTGGCAGCACCGCGGGGCGACCCCGGAGGCGGCGCCAGAGGACCCACGCGACGAGCGCCGCGGCGAGGGCCCAGAGGGCGACGGCCTTGAGGCCGCTCACGGAAGCACCCGAAGCGGTCGGCGGCGCGGAGCGCTCGGCCCGACGTCCGTCGCCGGGCCCTTGCCGAAGGCCGCCTCGCGGCACGCGTTGCCGTTCCGAGATTGGAGCCAGCACTCGAGGCCGTCGGAGGCCGCGCCCTCGCCCGACCGGCGAAACCTCCCGAAGCGTTCCGCCCAAATGGTCGAGAGCGAATCGTCGCGGATATTTCCTTCGCTCTCCTCGGCATCCGACGTCATGCACGGCACCACCTCGCCGGTCGCCGTCACGACACAGGTGATTCTCCCCGCGCCGCAGAGGAAGGGCGCGTCCCGGTAGAGATAGTCGTCCTCGCCAGCGCCGCCCCACTCATTGCATAACTCGACGGGGAAAGTTGCACGCTTACGGCGGGTGAACGCTGCGACCCGGCGAAGCTGGGCCGGAGTCGGCATCAGCGCGGCGTCTCGGCCTCCCCGGCCCTCGGGAGCGAGCAGGTGCAGGCCCCAGGAATCGGCCCCGGACTCGGCCACGACCGGCATCAGGTCCGCGACGAGGTCCGCGCTCTCGCGGGTGATGGTGGTCCCGATCACCACCTCCTCGCAGCCCCACTCCTTGAGTTGGCGCACCGCCCTCAGCGCGTTCGCGTGGCTTCCTCGGCGCCCCCGAAAACGGTCGTGGGAGGCCTCGGTCCCATCGAGGCTGATCGCAGCGAGCCTCGGCGGATGGCGCCGCAGCAGCTCTTCGAAACGCTCGACGTGCCTTCCGTGGCTGTGCATGGACCACTCGAGCCCCTGGTCGACCGCGTAGGAGATGAGCTCCGGGATGTCCTTTCGCAGGAAGAGCTCTCCCCCCGAGAGCACGAGGCTCGGCCGGCCGAGGGCGACCAACTCGTCGATCAAGAGCCGGCGGGCCTCGTCGGTCGTGAGCTCTCCCTCGCCGCGCTTGCCCGCCTCGGAGCGGCAATGAGGACAGGCGAGGTCGCACGCCGAGGTGACGAGCCACTGGACGGCGGTGGGCTCCCGAGCGATGCCGATTCGATGCAAGAGCCGGGTTTCGGTCTCCCAGATATCCTGGGCTCTGTGCGCTCCGATGCGCTTCAGTAGATCCATCGACAGATCATACGGCATTGCGCGTCGTGATATTCCTCGGCGTCGATTTCCGTTTGCCGCAGCGCGCGGTGTCGGCCGGATCCGTCCGGCAACAACGTCGACCCGTGGAACTGGACTGTCAATGCGCGGGACGATAGGAAACATGGTGCGACCGGGCCCTGCCTGCCTCCGAGGAATGGAGGATGCGACGAGGCCATGAAACTTCGTAAGTCGTCCAGCGGGTGAAAACCCTGCCGCGGACAGCCAACATCAACCACTCACCCTCCCTTCTACCTCCCAATTCGGGGTTACATAATCGACCTTTGACGAAGTACAATTGTGAACGTTTTATAGAAATGTCCGGATTGCGGTTTTTAGAAAT
>JAFDCW010000984.1 GCA_019312705.1 Deltaproteobacteria bacterium | reverse complement strand
CCCCTCAGGAACTCGTCGAGGAGCTCCTGCTCGTATTGCTGCCAGCCGCGCTCTTCACAGGTGAGGCGCAGTGAGGTGCCGAAGCGCACCAGGTCGAGGAAGCCGGGGCCCGTCGATGAGTCGTCGTAGTCGGTGAGGCCGCGGCCGATGCTGGTGATTGCGTACTGCTCGACGTGGGCGTCGCCGTGCAGGTTCACCGACGGCAGGGTCGAGACGTCGTCGGAGAAGCGCTGGCACAGCTGTTCCGAGAAGGCGACGTTCACGAAACGGAAGTAGCCGTGGGCGCTGCCCCGAAGTCGCTCGAGCAGGCGCTGGTTGCCGCGGAAGTCGATGTCCGTGGGCGCGACGTAGAGGGGGAGGTCCGGCTCCCGGGGGGGGGCGATGGTGCTGCCGGTTTCCGGGGGCGCCTCACCATTTTGGTTTCGGCCTTCGCAGTCACATCCGGTGACGGTGCCCAGGAGCAAAAACAGAAGCGAAAGCACGGTGAGACAGCGCACGAACATCGAGGGCCGAAGGCTACACGGCATCGATTCGCCGGGGGGAAATTTGCACGAGATCGCAGGCGATCGAGGCCAGGTGTTGAACCGCAGCCCCGTACATGGCTGCGTCATCGCTCGAGGCATTGCCCTGCCGGCTCCGGGCGAAGACCCCTTGGGCGATGGCGGCGAGGCGGAAGAGCGAGAAGGCCTTGAAGTACGCCCAGTCCCCGGGGACCTCGGTGCGGTGAGTCGCGGCGCAGTAGTCCGCGACCAGGTCGGCTTCCGGGGGGATCCCCGTTGCCTGGAAATCGACGCCGAGGAGCCCACCGATCTTCGGCAGCGTCACCTCGTAGAGCATGCACATGTAGGCGAGGTCCGAGAGGGGGTGGCCCAGGGTCGAGAGCTCCCAGTCGATGACCGCTAGGACGCGGCTTTCCGTGGGATGAAATATCAGGTTGTCGAGGCGGTAGTCTCCGTGGGCGAGGGTCGTCGCGTCGTCGCCGGGGACGTTGTTCGGGAGCCATGCGACGAGGGCATCCATCTCCGCGATCGTACGCGTCTCGGTCGCGCGGTATTGCTTCGACCATCGAGCTACCTGCCGTGCGACGTAGCCGCCGCGCCGTCCGTAGTCGCCGAGGCCGGCACCCTCGACGTCGACTACGTGAATGGCCCCGAGGACCCGCGTAGCCTCGCGATAGATCGCGCGGCGTTCGTCGGGGGAGGCGTCCGGGAGTTGCACGTTCCAAAAGACTCGTCCCTCGACGTAGTCCATGACGAAGAACGGCGTGCCGATGATGCTCGCGTCCTCGCACAGAACGTGGGTCTTGGCCACGGGCACATCCGTGTCGGCGAGGGCACGCATGACCCGATACTCGCGCTCGACCGCGTGGGCCGAAGGCAGCAGCTTGCCCGGCGGCTTTTTTCGCAGCGCGTAGGCTCGCCCCTCGGTGCCCACCCAGTAGGTCGGGTTCGATTGCCCCCCGCGGAACTTTCGCACCGTCATCGGCTCATCGAACCCCTGCACGTTCTTCGCGAGCCACGCGCCGAGGCGCACGTCGTCGAATGCCTCCGAATCTCGGAGCTCGCGCGTATTCGCCGGCGCCTGCATCAGGTCATCGTCCATCCGCCGTCGACGGTCAGCACCTCGCCGGTCATGAAGGCGGCATCGTTGCTCGCGAGGAACGCGGCGACTCCGGCGATGTCCTCGGGCTGACCCACGCGCTTGATGGCGCAGCGGTCGAGGACCGTCTTCAGAATCTCATCGTTTCCGACGAGGGCCTGGCTGAAGCGTGTTTCGATGAGGCCCGGAGCGATGGCGTTGACCCGGATGCCGGCCCCGCCGAGCTCGAGGGCGAGGGTACGGGTCATGGAGATGACGGCGGCCTTGGTCATGCCGTAGGCGCCCTGCATGGGCGCCGCCATGGTGCCGAGCACGCTGCTGACGTTGATGATGGACCCCGGAGCCTCGCGTTCGAGAAGCTGGCGCGCGACCGCCCGGGCCATCTTGAAGTAGCCCGCCACGTTCACCTCGAAGGTCTTGTCCCAGGCCCGGTCCTCGATGTTCATCAACGGACCGAAGTACGGGTTTGTCGCGGCGTTGTTGACGAGGATGTCGACGGGGCCGAACTCCCGAACCGTGCTCGCGACGAGGGCGTCGATCGCGTCCTCTTGGCCCGTGTGGCACGCGACCTCGATGCACTCGCCGCCTGCGTCGCGGATGCTCTCTG
>JAFDCW010000983.1 GCA_019312705.1 Deltaproteobacteria bacterium | reverse complement strand
CATCCCCACCGCAACCCTAGCGAAAGGGGCCTCTTTGGTCGACGGCAAAGGATCGCGTACCCAACCCCGGCGGGGGCGACCCTAATCTGTGTAGGATCCCCCTCCGGCCTCATGCTTCGCCCCGCATCCAGCTGCCTTCGTACCGGAGGCCCCTATCGCCCGGGAGGCGTTGTGCTGGCGGTAGTCACGGCATTCGCGGCTCTGTGGGCCTGTGACTCTCCCGGCTTCGATGCGGCCGCGGCCACGGAGCTCGCCGGGCCCCACCTCTCGCATTTCACCACCTTCGACACCTGGGCTCGCCGGGCCCTCGTTGCCGACCCGGCGATCCGCAATCGCGCCGCCCTCGAGGAGACCCTCTTTGCCCCCATTCGTCGCGAGCAGCAGGTCCTCGGCGCCTGGGTCGACGGCGGCTTGGCCGGTCCACCCATGGCCTTTGGCCATCTGCCGGCCCCGCCCGGCCTCCTATATCGCACCGTCCGGGACGAGGCCCTCGGAGAGATCGCCGTCGCCACCGAGAAGGTCCCCGACCCTCGGGTGCCGTTCGCAGAGGAAGCCGCCCGGCCCCGGGCTGTCATTATTCGCATGACCCGTGAGAACGCCGAAGGCATCGAGGTCACCGTGACCGTGGCCTACCGAGCCCTGCATTGACGAAGAGGTGAGTGGGGATAAGCTCCCCGCCCATGTGCGGATTCGTCGGTCTGGTTGGCTCCAAAGACGTCGCCTCGGAGGTGCATCTCGCACTCCAGGCGCTGCAACATCGCGGTCAGGACTCCGCGGGTATCGCGACGATGACCGGCGACGGTCGCCGCTTCCCTTCGCGTCGGGCTCTCGGGACCGCCGGCATTGCCCTCGACGAGAGTGACATCGCCGACCTCGTGGGCCCCATCGCCATTGGCCACGTGCGCTACCCGACGATTGGCCGCGGCGTCCTCGACGACGCCCAGCCCTTCTTCTACCGTCAGCCCGGGGTGCTGATGGCCCACAACGGCAACCTTACCAACTACGACGAGCTCCAAGAGGGCCTCGTCGACCGCTCCATCCATCTGCTCTCCCATTGCGACGTCGAGCCCGCGCTTTGCGAGTTTGGGGACGCGTTGAACCGCGCTCGGCCGGCGGGTCATACGATCGACGACGCGGTCGCCGCACTGATCGCGATGCGCGACCGGGTGCGCGGCAGCTATTCCATCGCCGCGGCACTCATGCTCGACGGCAAACCCACCCTGGTGGTGGTCCGGGACCCGCACGGTATCCGGCCCGCGGTGATGGGCCGCCGGGAGGACGGCGCTTGGATCGTCGCGTCCGAGTCGGTCGCCCTCGACGCCCTCGGTTTTCGGAAGAGGGAGGTTCCGTCCCGGGGCGAGGCAATCTTCCTGCGCGCCGGTGAAGAGCCCATCCGGCGTTCTCTGGAAAAACGGGAGTCCGCGCCCTGCGTTTTCGAGTTCATCTACTTCGCCCGGCCCGATTCGGTGATGGAACAGCGTGGTGTCTACGAGGTTCGTCTCGACCTCGGAGAGGCCCTCGCCGAGCGCATTCGCGAAAAGGGCATCGAGGCTGATGTCGTCATACCCGTCCCCGACACAGCTCGTCCGGCGGCGATCACCCTCGCCGAGGGCCTCGGCGTGCCCATGCGTGAGGGCCTCATCAAGAACCGCTACAGCGGCCGCACCTTCATCATGGCCGACCAACTCACTCGCAGGGCGGCGCTGCGTTTGAAGCTCAATACGCTGCCCCGGGAAATCCGCGGGCGACGCGTGCTTCTCGTGGACGACTCGATCGTCCGGGGCACCACCATCCAGCGCGTGCTCGCCCTGGTTCGCGATGCCGGCGCCGCCGAAGTGCACCTGGCGATCCACGCTCCTCCGGTGCGTCACCCTTGTTACTACGGCATCGACATGTCGACCCAGGAAGAGCTCTTCGCGCGACGCTTCGACGTCGACGATCTCGACGCCCTCGAAGTTGTGGCGGCCAAGGAACTCGGCGCCGAGAGCCTCACCTACCTCGACATCGGTCGCATGGACCGCGTCTTCGGGGGGCCGCGCTGTGCGGCTTGTTTCGACGGCGTGTATCCGGACCCGATCCCGGAGACCGACCGCGTGAGCATTGCGGGCGGGAACGGGAACGGGAACGGGAACGGGAACGGGAACGGGAACGGGAACGGGAACGGGAACGGGAACGGCGGCGGGAACGGGAACGGGCTCGGGCTCGGGAACGGGAACGGCGACGGGAACGGGAGCGGCGGCGGGAACGGGAACGGCGCGGTACTACCGGCGCCACGGCTGGCGGCCTGTCGGCTCTGCACGCCTACGCACTGCCGGCGCCGCTACGGTCGGCCTGTCGGCTCTGCACGCCTGCGCACTGCCGCCTCGGGCCGCCTCCGCGGCGCCTTCTTGTTGGGACCTCAAGCGAGCAGGAGTTCCCGGGCTTCGCTCGGGTCGAGGGTCACGACCTCGGGCGTCTTCGCGTTCGAGTCCGAGCCCTTCGAGCGGTTCTGCTGCATCGCGACGGTCGGGCTATCCGTCAGCACGACGATAGCGCCGCAGCCGGGGACTTCGGTGGCGATTCGTTTGATGGTGCTGAGGGTTGCGATGCCGTCGGTCTCGAGGGGGAAGAGGCCGCGGGCGTCGATGAAGACCTTGAACGGCTTTCCGGCGGTCGCGGACAGCGCGTCCGCGTGGGCGGTGCCGAGCTCGGTGAGCTCGGACGCCGACACGTTGCCCCGGAGGCGCACTCCGAGAACCTGCGCCGTGGGGTCGTATTCGATTCGCCACATAAGGGACTTTGATTCGCGTTGGCCTGAACGACGAAGGGCCGAGCTTACCCTGAGGTGAGCCCGGCCCCCGTGGTGTTCGAGCGCCGTGGCTACTGGACGCTGGCGGGGCTCTCGATGTGCAGGAGTTGGAACGCGCCCTCGGGCATCTGGCAGCCGATAATCTTGGCGGACCCTGATGTGTAGACGTAGCAGTTGCTGGGGTCGAGGCTCTGAGCCACGGCGTGGAACTCATCGGCGGTGCCGGCGAGGCCGCTCGCCTGGGAGCGGCTCGAGTCCACGAAGGCCGCGACGGTGTTCGGGGTCACCTGGCACGCGACGCTGGCGTAAGTCCCGCCCACTGCCGGGTGGAACTGCGCGGAGGCCGCGCTCCCGGAGGGGTCGCTGGCACAGCTGGAGACGATGCCGTCGAGGGTGAACTGAAGCGTGATGCGGTTCAGCTCTGCGCCGAACGCGCCGCCCGCGCCATCGGCGAACCCTTCGGCGGCCTGCTTGGCGGAGTAGACGCTGTAGCCGCCGATGAGGCAGCCGAAGATAACCATCAGAAGGCAGCAGCCGCCGACGATCATCGGGACCTTCGACTTCTTCTTCTCTCCACTGGGCGCCATGCCCGGAGCGCCGCCAGCGGGAGCAGCGAAGCCGCCACCGGGGGGCGCGCCGCCGGGAGGTGCACCGAAGCCGCCGCCGCTTGGAGGAGCGCCGCCGGGAGGTGCACCGAAGCCGCCGCCGCTCGGAGGAGCGCCGCCGGGAGGAGCACCGAAGCCGCCGCCGCTCGGAGGAGCGCCGCCGGGAGGAGCGCCGCCGGGAGGAGCGCCGCCGGGAGGTGCACCGCCGGGAGGAGCGCCGCCGGGAGGTGCACCGCCGGGAGGTGCACCGAAGCCACCGCCGGCCGGGGGAGCGCCGCCGGGAGGTGCACCGAAGCCACCGCCGGCCGGGGGAGCGCCGCCGGGAGGAGCACCGCCGGGAGGTGCACCGAAGCCACCG
>JAFDCW010000982.1 GCA_019312705.1 Deltaproteobacteria bacterium | reverse complement strand
GAGAAGCGCCCGCGATGCCTCTGGGTCAAGACCGAGAAGGGACGAGGCTACGGCATCACCGGGTACGCCTCCCACGGCGCCGCGCACAAGCGCAACGCCGAGGGCTACTGGAAGACGAAGCAGGAGTTCGCGGACAGGTACGGCGTGACCTTCGAGGATCAGGGAGCGCCGGATCCCGGCAGCTCCGAGGAAGCCCGCCGGCAGGCAGCAAGTCAGCTCGAAACCGTCCTCAATGTTCTGCGCGACGACGAGGAGCTGCTCACCTGGCTGAGCGACCGCCTCGTCGATCTGGGCGACTCGGTTCCCGAAGACATCCCCGGTCTGCGATTTGATCGTGAGAACGATCCAGCTGCGGACCCGGTGATCACCGACTACCGCAACTATCCCGAGGGCCTCTTCGTCGCCCCGGGCAAGAAGGCGCCCAACCGCAAGGGGCTGGCCGCATTCGGCGCCTGGCTGAACTCCCATGGGCGCGAGAAGTATGGGCGTCCCCTGGTCATGGCGTGCTCGGCTGACCTCGCCGATTCCACCAACATCTCCGGTTTCGCCAGCGGGTTCGGCGACTCGAAGGGGTGGGGGCGTTTCGAGCGTGACGAGAATGTCGACGGCGCCCTCCTCCCCACGGAGATCACCGAGTTCACCAACTCGGGCCTCATGTGCGGCATGGCAACGGTCAACTTCTCGAAGACGCCGACGAAGAACTTCGTTGGCTGGTACGGAGCCTGCTCGACCTACGGGTCGTTCAGCTACCTGAAGTACGGCCTCATGCGCCTGTTCTCGCAGATCGCCCAGGACTCCCAGCTCAAGGTGGGCAAGGTGATCTGGGTCGCCGGCCACTCGGGCCCCGAAACCGCGGAGGACAGTCGCACGCACTTCGGCATCTTCGCGCCGGCAGTCACCCAGCTCTTCCCCGACGGGCAGGTGATCAACATCTACCCCTACGAGCACAACGAGGTCGCGCCTCTTCTCGGCGCCGCACTCGCCACCAATGCTCCCATCATCGCTCTCCACCTGACTCGCCCGGCCATCGAGATTCCCGATCGCGCCGCGCTGGGTGTGCCCAGTCACTTCGAGGCGGCTCGCGGTGCCTATGTCATGCGCCCGTACCGCTCCGACCAGCCCAAGGGTGGCGTGGCGCTCGTGCAGGGCACCTCTCCCACGGCGGAGGTTGTGAAGATCCTGCAGGCCGGAACCCTGGATGAGGAAAGCCTCAACATCAAGATCGTGGCCTGCCCGTCGTGGGATCTGTTCCGTCTGCAGTCTGCCGAGTACCGGGATTCGGTCCTGCCTGAACACGAATGGATGGACGCGACCGTCGTCACCAACGGGTCTCGCCGCTCCATGCACGACTGGCTGCCCCATCGCTGGTCCGACAAGTACGCCCTGTCTTCGGACTGGGACAACCGGTGGCGAACGGGTGGCAGCCTCGACGAGATCATCGACGAGGCGCACATCAACGCCAAGTGGATCATGAAGGGGCTGCGCCGGTTCGCTGAAGATCGGGATCAGCGTCTGGGTAATCTCCGAGGTCTTCTGGAAAAGCTGCAGTGATCGACGAGACCGTCGTCCAGCCGGGCGAGGCCCACGTCTTTCGCATACCCAAGGGAGCCACCTTCAGGATCACCGACATCGAGGGTCGGCAGGCCGCGGAGATGATCGTCTTCGACGCGGCCGACCCCCTCGAGTACGTCGATGGTTCCGTGACCATGGAGATCATCGGGCGTCTCTTCCCCACCGAGAAATCCAAGTTCTACACCAACCGCTACGAACCCATGCTCACCCTGCTCGAGGACACGGTTGGTAGCCACGACCTGATTCATCCCTCGTCATCCGGACTCTCGCGAGCCCTTTTCCTCGGCGAAAGCGGCGATCGCAAGGGAACCCTCGAGTGGACGCGCGCCGCCCTCACCGAGGCCGGCATCACCACCGACCCCCTGCCTCGGCCCGTGCACCTGTTTCGCTCCACCACCGTCGATGCCGACGGCAACTTCGCCATGATGGAAACCCCATCAAACCCCGGCGACGGCGTGCGCCTTCAGGCCGAACGCGATCTCGTCCTGGTCATCGCCGTCCCCGACGACGAGATCTCCCCGATCTGCGGCTGCAACCCCACGCCTATCATGGTCACCATCGAAGGCGTTGTCTAATAGCCTGTCAGCGGTCTTCGCTGAAGAGCAGATTGGCGCGGGAAACTGGGAAACCAGGAGGA
>JAFDCW010000981.1 GCA_019312705.1 Deltaproteobacteria bacterium | reverse complement strand
ATGCTCGCCTCGAGCCCCTCTGGAAAGCGAGTTCGGAAGTCAGCGATTCGCGCACGCACCTGGGTCGCGACGTCGAGGGCGTTGGCACCGGGGAGCTGATAGACCGCAATCGCTGCGGTCGGGGAGCCGTTCAAGGTTGCGTGTTGTGAGTAGGTCTGGCTGCCGAGTTCGATGCTTGCCACGTCCTCGAGATGCGTGATCTGCCCGGTCTCCCCAGTCTTCAGGATGATCTGCTCGAATTGTTCGACGTCCTGCAGCCGACCCAGGCTGTTGATTGCGAATTGGAAGCTCTGGCCTTTGGGCGCCGGAGGTTGTCCAATCTGGCCGGCGGCGACTTGCACGTTCTGTTCGCGAATCGAGTTGACGACGTCCTCGGTCGTGAGCCCCCGGGCCTTCAGGCGTGCGGGGTCGATCCAGACCCGCATGCTGTAGTCCGAGCCGCCGAAGAGCGAGATATCACCCACGCCGGGGATGCGCTTGAGGTCGTCGATGATCCGGAGGCTCGCGTAGTTGGACAGATAGCTGGTGTCGAATCGCTCATCGGGAGACGTGAGCGCGATCATCAAGACGATTGCGGTCGATTGCTTCGTGGTCGTCACGCCCTGGCGTTTCACTTCCTCGGGAAGTCGGGGCTCCGCGACCGCAACACGGTTCTGTACCAGGACCTGCGCCATATCGAGGTTGGTCCCCACCTCGAAGGTCACGGTCAGCGTGTAGGTGCCGTCGTTGGCGCTGGTCGATGACATGTAGATCATGCCCTCGACGCCGTTGACCTGCTGCTCGATCGGGGAGGCGACGGTTTGGGCCACCACGGTCGCATTGGCCCCGGGATAGGTGCACGATACGCGGACCGTCGGCGGGGTGATGGCCGGGTACTGAGCGATCGGGAGTGTCGGAAGCGTGACGAGGCCCGAGATCACGATCGCGATCGCGATCACGCTTGCGAGAATGGGGCGGTCGATGAAGATACGCGAGAACATGGGTGGCTACTGAGCCGCTTCGTCGTCGGTGGAACCCGGAGCCGTGGCCTCGCCTGGAGCGGGCTCTGGGGTGCTGGCAGGGTCGCTCTCTTCGGATTTGTCTTCGGATTTGTCGACGCGATGGTCGGCGGGCCAGCGGGGTTCCGGCCGGGGTGTGGGGGTGGGAAGTGGCTCCATCTTCTCCTTCGTCGGAGTGACCTCGGCACCGGGCCTGGCGCGCTGGAGACCGTTGAAGATGACCCAGTCGTCAGAGGCGATTCCCTTCTCGATGACCCGGGTTCCGTCACGTCGCGTGGGTCCCACCTGGACGCTTCGCTGTTCGACGATGTTCTTGCTGTTCACGACGAGCAGGAATCGCCCGCTCTGGTCGGCACCGAGCGCTCTTTCGGGAACCAATAGCGCCCCCTCGTTCCGGCCGATCGGGACCTGCACACGCACGAATGTCCCGGGTATGATGGTCTTGTCGAGGTTGTCCAGATTCGGGAGGAGGCCTCGGACCTCGAACGTGCCGGTGTTCGGGTCGATTTGAAGTCCGGTGTAGTTCACGATGCCGGAGTGAGGGTACCCGTCTTCCCCGGCGCGTCCCGCGTAAAGGGGCGTCGGTCTGCGCTCGTCCCATTCCCGCCCCATGCGCTCGCGTCGTTCCGCGCTGAACTGTTGCAGGGAAAAGAGATCGCGTTCACTGATGTAGAAGTAGACGTAGAGGGGCGAGTAGACGACGATCTCGGTGAGCACCGTAGCGCCGTCTGAGCCGACGAGGTTGCCGATGTCGACCTCGTGACGCCCAACGCGACCGGATAGGGGTGCCCGCACGTGTGCGTACTCGAGGTTGAGTTCGGCAGAGCGGAGATCTGCCTCGGCAAGGGAGAGGGCCGCGGCGGCAGTGTCGCGATTGGCGCGCGACTTGATGTACATGATTTCGCTCGTGGCCTGCTTTTTGTAGAGCGTGCGCGTGCGCTCGAACTCGGTCTGCGCCAGGTCGAGCTCTGCCTTCCTGCTCGTAACCGTCGCGGAGGCTGCCTTCAGTTCCAACTCGAAGGGCTCCGGGTCGATGATGAAGAGCAGATCATTCTTCTCCACCTCGTCGCCGGCCTCATAGTGCATGCTCTCGAGAAAGCCCTCGACCCGAGCGCGAACTTCGACGGCCTCGACCGCACGGGTGGTTCCGGTGTATTCGAGAAAGTCGATGACGTCCTGGACCAGCGGCTGGGCGACGGTCACGGCTGGCGG
>JAFDCW010000980.1 GCA_019312705.1 Deltaproteobacteria bacterium | reverse complement strand
GAGACGCCCCTCGCCTCGGCCTCGATCGGACAGGTCCACCGAGCGCGCCTCATGGTCGACGGTCAGCTCGAGGACATCGTCGTCAAGGTCCAGCGGCCCAACATCAAGAGCACGATCGACCGCGACCTGGATCTTCTCTACTTCATCGCCCGGGCTCTGGAGCGCTCGGTGCCTGAGTCGCGCATCTACTCGCCGGTGAAGATGGTCGAAGAGTTCGACCGGGCGATCACCGCCGAGCTCGACTACGGCCTCGAGGCAGACAACGCCGAGCGCTTCGCCAACAACTTCGAGGGTGACGGCCGTGTGCGCTTTCCGCGCATCCACCGGAGCGCGAGCAGCAAGCGCGTGCTCACCATGGAGTACCTGCCGGGCAAGAAGGTCTACGACGCCATCGCCGATGGAGCGAGCGCTGAACGGATTGCCAAGACCACGGTGCAGGTCGCCATCAAGCAGATCTTCGAGGACGGCTTCTTCCACGCCGACCCACACCCGGGCAACGTATTGATCCTCGGCCCCCCCGCCGAACCGGTGATCGGCCTCATCGACCTGGGCCTGGTCGGGCGCCTGACCCCGCGCATGCGGGACCGCACCATCGACCTGATGGTCGCCGCCGTGCGCAAGGACTACCGGGCCATGGCCGACGCCCTCTACGCCATCGGGCGCCCGACGAAAAAGATCGACCGCGAAGCCTTCGAGGCCGAGGTCGCCGTGCTCTCGGACCGGTATCTCGGCAAGAAGCTCGAAGACATCGAGCTCTCATTTTTGCTCCGAGACCTCATCTACGGCGCGAGCAAGTACGGCCTCGAGATCCCCGCCGACTTCCTGATGGTCGGCAAGGCTCTGATGACCGTCGAGGGCGTCGGCAAGGAAATCTACCCGGGCCTCGATGTCTTCGAAGAGGTCAAACCGTATTTCCTGGACCTGCTCAAGCAACGCTACTCACCGGAACGCGTCGGCCAGGACCTGTTGAGCACGGCGCTCCGCCTCAGCGGCGCGGCGACCGAGATGCCGGTGCAGCTCCAAGAGATCCTCGACGACCTGCGCAAGGGCGCCCTCGCCGTCGAGGTCAATGAGCCGAGCCTCACCGGCGCCGCCGACCAACTCGGGCGCCGCACCTTCAGCGGCATGGTCGTCGGCTCCCTGATTCTTTCTTCCGCGGTACTGCTCACCGACGAGAACTACGTTTTCGGTGCCCTCTTCCTCGCCGGGGCCGTCAGCTGGACCATGAGCCACAGCGCCGTCGTTGCCTGGATCAACCGGCGCCGCCGCAAGCAGAAGCAGCAGCGCTGACCGTACGGTCCGGGGCTGCCGGCGGCCGGGCACCAGAAAGCGCATCGTCAGCCTTGAACTCGATGCCCGTCCTCGGTGACGATCAGGGATGCGTTTCCGCTGGATCGCCGAAACCGACGTGCCCGCTCGCCAAGCCCTGGCGACGAGCGCTGCCCTTCATCGGCGCCTCGGCAACATCGATTCGCCGCCGGCATGGCTCTACGGGGCGCGGCTGGCGGGGGACGCGGTGGTGATCGGGCGCAATCAACGCGCGACCGACGCCCTCGATATAGACGCCTGTGCCGCTCGAGGCGTCGACGTCATACGGCGTGCGACGGGGGGGCCGGCGTGCGCCGCCGGCCATGGGATCCTCTACTTTGCCCTCGGGCTCCGTCACGGGTCAGTCTTGATGGAGTGCCCCCGAGACCGGGTCCTCAATCGGAACGTGCGCGGCTTCCTCGGGGGCCTGGCCCTGACCGGGGCCCGGGCCAACTACTTCGGACGCGAGTGGATCGCCGTCGACAAGAGGCCGGCGGCGCTTCTCGGGTGGACCCGGGACACCGAGGGTGGCGTGCTCGTCGAAGCGTTCCTCTCGGTCGACCGGTCCTACTGGCTGCCCGACGAGCTCAGCGGCTACCCGACCCGGGAGGAGATGACCCTCTCGGCGATGGACCCCATCTTGATGAGCGAGGTCTGGGACGAGTCGCGGAAGATCAGCGACATCGTCCGTCTCATCGCCGAGGGCCACGTCGACCGCTTTCGGGATGTCGACCTCGACCTCGGTCACTCCTCGATGAGTGATGAAGAGCGCCACGCCGCTGCAGAGGCCGCGGACGAGATGGCCGTCGGTTTCGACCAGGCCTGGGATTCCCTCGCATGGTCCGAGGTGCGCGAAGTCCCCATCGGGTTCGTCTCGGCCGGCCTCGCTCTCGACCAGGAGGGC